>JBIPMZ010000008.1:0-23123 GCA_044376165.1 Cyanobium sp. | reverse complement strand
TGCGGTGCTCGTGCCCGGGATGGCTCAGTTTCACCAGTGCGAAGCGCTGCAGCTCATCCAGCTCCCGCCATCCCTCCGCCCGCACGGTCAGGCCGAGTTGGGCGCAGGACCGCCTCACCGCCTCCGGCCAGTCGCCCTCCCCCTGCCAGGCGCCTTCCCGGGCCGGCTCGATCGCCTTGGCCGGACCCTCCGGCAGGGTGGTGCTGCGCTCCAGCAGCCAATCCCGCAGGGAGCTGATCGCCAGGGGGTCGTCGGGCCAGGCCACCAGCCGCCCCCGCTCCTCCGCCGCGAGACCGTGCCAGTGCACGAGCTTCAACTTCACCCCCGCCAGATCGAGCTTGCGGCGCACCGCCATCGGAATGCAGCGCAGGTCGCGGGCGAAGTCGGCCTCGAAGCCGAACACCCTGCCGGCGGGATCCCCCGCTCTCCCGGCGGCGCTGCGGTCGGGGTTCATCCGGCCAGCTCCCGACGCAGGCGCTCGCCGCTGCGGGCGAACAGCAGCGCCCGGGCCCGTTCGAGGCCCTCCGCCAGGCTGTCCAGCCGGCTCGCCAACCAGAGGTACGCGCCCAGATTCCAGAGGAGCGGCTGGGCCAGGGGCCCCTCGCCCCGCAGGGCCGCTTCGGCATCCTCCCGCCAGTCCTCGAGGCAGGTCCAGGCTTTCTCGGACGCCGTGATGCCGTGATCCCGCGGATGCAGCAGCACCCGCTCCACCGCCCCGTCCCGCACCCGGGCGGTGATGCCGGCTCGGGTGGTGGGCAGGTCGGTCGACCCCTCCAGCCCCTTCACGGTGAGAAGTTCGGTTTCCCCCGCCGCCCCCAGGGCCTCCCAGGCCCGCGCCTCGGTGGGGGGATGCACAAAGCCGCTCACCAGCAGCCGCTCGCCCCGATGGGGGGTCCAGAGCAGCTCCAGGCTGGCCACCGGCGGGCGTTTGCCGATGGCATCCCGGATGGCCACCAGCCGTTCCGCCTCCGGGAAGTGGTCTGGTTGGTGGGTGAGCGCCAGGCCGTGGTCGTCGAGCCGTCGCTGCACCGCCTCCAGCGGCAGCCCCCGCCATTCGATTCCCAGGGCGGCGAACAGCTCCGCCAGGGTCACGCCGTACTTCACCGGCATCGGGTCGCCGCCGTGCAGCACCACCGGCACCCCCTCGGCCGCCAGGGTGAGGGCCAGCAGGGGGAGCAGGGGGGCGGTGCGGCTGCGCCCGTCGTAGGGCACGCCAAAGCAGAGGGCCCGGCGCCCCGGGGTCTCCAGGGTGGGGCCCAGGGCCCGATAGGCGTCGAGCATGCCGGTGAGCTCCGTCGGGGAGGGCCGGCGGATGCGGTGGGCAATCAAAAACGCTCCCACCTGGGCGTCGTCGACGGCGCCGGCGAGCATCAGCTCGATCGATTCCCGGGCCTCTTCGCGGCTGAGGCCCGTGCTGGTGTGCTCCCCGCTGCCCACCTTGCCGATCAGCTCGCGGAAGCGCGCCCGGGGCGGGCCCAGGGCCTGGAGCCGTCGCTCTCGCCGCTCCGGTAGCCCGTCCACTCCCGGCTCGATGGGATTCGGTAGCGGTGGCAACAGGGATCGACCGGAGCGGATGATCGAATTATGAAGGAGAGCAATGGTGGCCTGGCGGCCCTTCCGGTCCCTGCCCCATCCGCACGCCGCGACCCTCCCGGGTCCGCCTGCCGGGTGAACGTTCACCTTCGCCCCTCTCCCCATGTCTTCCTCTCCGGACGGAGCCCCCGCTCCCGCGCTCAGCAAGGTGGAGCGGGCCAAGGCCGATTTTTGCGGCCTGGATCTGGCCCCCCGCCTGCCGGACCTCGCCGCTGCCGGGTGGGAGTCCCTCGATGAGGAGACCCTCACCATTCATCTCAAGTGGCTGGGGATCTTTTTCCGACCGGTCACCCCGGGCCGCTTCATGGTGCGCCTCCGCCTCCCCAACGGGGTGGTGAGCGCCGAGCAGCTGGAGGGGCTGGCCGCTGTGGTCGACCGCTGCGGCGAGCACGGCAGCGCCGACATCACCACCCGGCAAAACCTGCAGCTGCGCGGCCTGCTCCTCGAGGACATGCCGCCCCTGCTGGCGCAGCTCCAGGCGATGGGACTCACCAGCCGCCAGTCCGGCCACGACAACCCCCGCAACATCACCGGCAACCCCCTGGCCGGTCTCGACCCCGAGGAATTCCTCGACACCCGCCCGCTGGTGCAGGCCATCCAAAGCCGCCTGCTGGGGGAGGGGGCGCCCCGCAACCTGCCCCGCAAGTTCAATGTCGCCGTCGGAGGGGCGCCGGACAGCTTCCTGCTTCACAACGACCTGGCCTTCCTGCCGGCCCGCCACGGGGGGGACCTCGGCTTCACGGTGATGGTGGGCGGCTTCTTCTCCGCCCAGCGCAACGAGCTGGCCATCCCGCTCGGACTCTGGCTTCGCCCCGAGCAGCTCAGCGGCTTCACCCTGGCGGTGCTGCGCCACTACGAACAGCACGGCGACCGCTCAGCCCGCAACCGCAGCCGCCTGATGTACCTGGTGGAGGCCCTCGGCCTGGAGGCGTATCGCCGCCAGGTGCTGGAGGTCTGGGCGTCCCTGGAGGGTGCGGAGGCGGTCGCCATCCCCCACGACGGCAGCCATCTGGTGAGCCGCGCCCCGCGCGACATCTGCGGCGTGCACCCCCAGAAGCAGCCTGGTTTCTGCTGGGTGGGCCTGAATGTACCGATGGGCCGTCTCGACGCGGCGACCCTGGTGGAGCTGGCGCGCCTGGCCCGCCAGTACGGCAGCGGCGAACTGCGGCTGAGCGAGAGCCAGAACCTCCTGATCGCGGATGTGCCGGAGGAGCGGCTCGCCAACCTCCTGGCCGAACCGCTGCTGGAGCGGTTTCCGGTGAATCCGGGGCCGCTCCTGGCGGAGGCGGTGAGCTGCACCGGCAACCGCTACTGCAGCTTTGCCCTGATCCCCACCAAGACCACCGCCCAAGCGGTGGTGGAGGACCTGGAGCGCCGCCTCGAACTCCCCCGGGCCGTGCGCACCCACTGGACCGGCTGCCCCAATGCCTGCGGTCAGCCCTACATGGGGCAGATCGGCTTGATGGGGGCCAAGGCCCGTCAGGGTGGGAAGGTGGTGGAAGCGGCAAAGATTTTTGTCGGCGGCTCGATGGACGCCCAGCCGCGGCTGGCGGAGCTGGCGGAGAAGGGGGTGCCGCTCAGCGACCTTCCCGACGTGCTGGAGGCGTTGCTGGTGGAGCGGTTCGGCGCCCGGCGCCGCGACGCCGGCCCCAGCTCCTGACCTTGGGCGTGCCGAGGTCGCTTGCCATGCTGAATTCCCTCCGGCCGTCCCTCCGCTTGGCCCCCTGCTCCGGCTCTGAATCCCCGCCGGATCCCGCGCATCTGCCGGCCCCTGGCGCCCCGGAGCGCTGGGCCTTTCTGCAGGGCTTGCGCGCCCCCCGGCCCCTCCCCCTCGAACCCTGGCTGGCGGCGATCGAGGCCGGCGAGCTCGACCCCCAAGCGGATCTGCTGGCGGTGCTCGCGGATCGATGGGATCCCCCCGCCGCCGCCCGCCTCCTGCGCTGGTGGCTCGCCGCCCCCGGGGCCGACCCCGCCCTGCCGCCCCGGATCCTGCGGTTGCGCGATCCCTCCCTCGCCTCCCTGCTGCGGCAAGCTCTGGCCACCGATCTGCCCCCGCCCCGCCGGGTGGCCCTCCTGCCCCTGCTCGGCCATCAGCGCGACCCGCAGGATTTCCCTTGCCTCCGCGCCGCGGCGCTGGCGCCCCTGCCCACCCCGGTGCGGGCCGCGGCGCTGGAGGGCCTGCAGCGCGGCCTCAGCGCCTGGCCCCTGGCTCCCCTGCGCCGTTGCCTGGGGCAGCTGGTCCTCGACCTCGACCCCGGCCTGGCCGCAGCCGCCCTCGATGCCCTGGCCCGCCTGCCGGAGGCGCGCCGGGATCTGCTGCCCCTGCGGGATCGCCCCCTCGATCCGTCCCTGGCCGCCCGGCTGGTGCGGCGGCTTCGTTCCCTGCCCCCCGCCCCGCTCCTGCTGGTGGTGCACGGCCGTGCTGAGGGTCTGCTGCCCGGGGAGGTGCAGGAGCTGGCGGCGGAGCTGGAGCGCCGCCGCGGGGCGCCGGTGGCGCTGCGCCCCCTCACCCTGGGGGATCCCGCCCCGCCCCCCCCGCGGGGGGAGCGGCCCCTGGGGGTGGTGCCGCTGCTGTTGCTGCCGGGCAACCACGTGCGCCACGACCTCCCGGTGATCCTCGCGGAGCTCCGCCGCCACGGTCCCGTGCGGCGCTGGCCGTTTCTCGGCGCCTGGCCCCGCTGGCAGCAGGCCCTGGCGGCGGAGAGTGCAGCGCTCGCCGCGGCGGCCGGCGGTCGGCGGCCCCTGCTGCTCCATCACCCCCTGGAGGGGGCCCTGGCGGAGCGCTACCTCCGCCACCTGGGGCGCCTCTGCGCTGCCGATTGCCGCCCCTGTGCCAGCCCCTCCGCCGACCCCGCGGCGCTGGTTCCGTCGATCCCGGGCCCCGTCCTGCCCCTGGCCCTGGCGGCCAACCGTCTGAGCGAGGCCTTGCGCCGGTCCCTCGGTGCGGCGGCGGCCGTGCCGCTGCTGCAGAGGCCCCGCCTGCGGGCCGCCCTGCTGGCGGAGCTGGAGGCCCTGCCGTGAGCGAGGCGCCCCTCGGCACCGTCTATCTGGTGGGGGCTGGCCCGGGGGATCCCGAGCTGCTCACCCTGCGGGCCCACCGGCTGCTGCGCCAGTGCGATGCCCTGGTGCACGACGCCCTGGTGCCCCGCGCCCTGCTGGAGCTGGTGCCGCCCGACTGCGAGCGGCACTTCGTCGGCAAACGCCGCGGCCACCACTCGGTGCCCCAAGCCAGCACCAATGCCGTGCTGGCGGAGCTGGCCCGCCGCCACCGCACGATCGTGCGCCTCAAGGGGGGTGATCCCTTCCTGTTCGGCCGCGGCGGGGAGGAGGCGGCCCACCTCGCCGCCCGGGGCATCCCGGTGGAGGTGGTGCCGGGGGTGACGGCGGGCATCGCCGCCCCCGCCTACGCGGGGATCCCGGTCACCCATCGCCGGGCCGGCTCCAGCGTCACCTTTGTCACCGGTCATGAGGAGATCGACAAGGGCCGCCCCGGGGTCGACTGGCGGGGGCTGGCCCGCAGCAGCGACGGGCTGGTGATCTACATGGGTCTGCACAATCTGGAGGCCATCTGCGCCGAGCTCCTCGCCGGCGGGTTGGCGGCCGACACCCCGGCGGCCGTGATCCAGCAGGGCACGGTGGTCGGCCAGCGGCTGCTGCTGGCGCCCGTGGCGGAGCTGGCGGATCGCGTACGCCAAGGGGGGTTGCGCTCCCCTGCGATCGTGGTGATCGGCCAGGTGGTCGCCCAGCGGGTGGCGAGCTGCGCCCCGGCCCCCGCCGATGCGGAGATGCCGATCCCGGTGGAGGGAGCTCCGCCGGCGGCCTGGCTTCTAGGGTGATCGTTTGCCCGTGCCCTGCGCCGTCGGTCCATGATCCCCACCTCCGACCTCCACGTGGTGGAGACCCGGCCCCTGGTGCCGCCAGCGGTGCTGCACCGGGAGCTGCCGATCACCGAAGGGGCCGCCCGCACCGTGCAGCAGTCCCGGGAGCGGATCAAGGCGATCCTGCATGCCGGCGACAGACGCCTGCTGGTGATCGTCGGACCCTGCTCCGTGCACGATGTGGAGGCCGCGCGGGAGTACGCCGACGCCATCGCCCGCGCCCATCGCCGCCATCACGATGAGCTGGAGGTGGTGATGCGCGTCTATTTCGAAAAGCCGCGCACCACGGTGGGCTGGAAGGGGCTGATCAACGACCCGCACCTCGACGGCAGCTATGACATCAACACGGGCCTGCGCCGGGCCCGCGCCCTGCTGTTGCACCTGGGGTCGCTGGGGCTGCCGGCCGCCACTGAGCTGCTGGATCCTGTGGTGCCCCAATACATCGCCGACCTGATCAGCTGGACGGCGATCGGGGCGCGCACCACCGAGAGCCAAACCCATCGGGAGATGGCCTCCGGTCTGTCGATGCCGATCGGCTTCAAGAACGGCACCGATGGCAGCGCCACCACAGCCATCAACGCCATGGAGGCCGCCGCCCGGCCCCACCATTTTCTGGGCATCAACGCCGAGGGCCATGCCGCCATCGTGAGTACCACCGGCAATCCCGATGGCCACCTGGTGCTGCGCGGCGGCAAGGGAGGGCCCAACTACCAGCCGGAGGCGGTGGAGGCCGCCGCCGCCCAGCTGGCGCGGGAGGCCTTGCCGTCGCGGCTGCTGGTGGATTGCAGCCATGGCAACTCCAACAAGGACTACCGCCGCCAGGCGGAGGTGCTGCGCTCGATCGCCGCCCAGGTGGCCTCCGGCTCCCGCCATGTGATGGGGGTGATGATCGAGAGCCATCTGGTGGCCGGCAGCCAGAAGATCCCGGCCGACCTCTCGCAGCTCACCTACGGCCAGAGCATCACCGATGCCTGCCTCGACCTCTCCGCCACCCTGGCCCTGCTGGAGGAGCTGGCGGCGGCGGTGCGAACCGCGCGGGAGCGAGATCTGGCCGTGGTGTGAACGCCAGGCTCCCCCTAGCTGGCACTCGCTAAGTGTGAGTGCCAGATTGTCAACAAAGCCTCGCAATGTGACTGAAAAATAAGGTGTGTTCCTCCTGAACAGTCGCCCTGGGGATGCTGCCTACTCTGGGCATCCAAGCAGTCCGGCGAGGTCTGATTCATGGCCTATCTGTTGCAATTCTGCGGTCTCTCCGATCCATTGCAGCTTTTCTATCTGGAGCAGCAGGGCGAAGCCCCAGCCGGCAGCGGTTTGCGCCAAGGCCCCTCCTTTGCTGGTTTCCGCCCCTTCGCCCTCGATGATCTCCTGGCCTGGGCGCTGGAGACGGCCCGACAGCGGAGCTGGGATCGGGAGGGAATTCAACGCACCGTCCTCGACGGCTGGATGGAGCGCGCCGATCTGATCCGCCAGTGGCAGTTGCGCCTGCGGGAGGAGCCCTCCGATCGGCGGGTTGTGGCGGGGCTCGGCACCCAGTCGGACTGGGAGCACCGCTGCGAGGAATTGCTGCGGGTCTGAGGCCCGGCGGGCGAGCTGCACACCCTCAGCTCAGGCGCTGCCAGAGGGCTGCCACCGCCAGGGGCACGCTGAGGTTGTCGATCCCCCCGCTGCCGATCTGCTCCAGCAGGGCGGCGGCGGCGGCGATCGCCAGCAGGGCCCCGATCCCCGGGGCCGGCAACCCCTGGCCGCGGCAGAAGGCCGCCAGGGCCACGAGGGTGATCAGGCTCGCCGTTGCCATCACGCCGGTGCCCAGCAGGGAACGCCGCTGGCCGAACACCGTCCAGCTGGGGCTCTCCCACAGCGGACCGAGCCAGCCGGCGAGGCCGTCCCCGAAGGCCATTACCAGCACGCCCGCGCAGACGGCCGCCGCGTGGGCGGGCCAGCCCACCCACAGCAGCAGGGTGATCGAGGCTCCGTAGGCGACGGTTCCGTAGCTGTGGCGGTCGATGTCTTCGACCGCTGGCAGAATCCGCCGCCGGTGGTTGAGCAGGGCCAGCAGCGTCACCAGGGCGGCGCAGGGAACGGCGATCCAGGGGCTGATGCGAAACCCCCAGGCGATCGGCAACACCCAGCCGGCGCCGAGGTGCACCACCTTGCGGCTCCACTCCCGCTGCTCCGGCCAGCGGCTTCGCACCGCCAGGGCGAGGGCGCTGAGGCCGGCGAGCCAGCCGACGACAGTAGCGATGCCAAGGATCTGGAGGCTCAAGCGGGGAGGGGGGAGCGGAGGGGCGCTCAGGCGGCCTGTTGAAGGTTGCTCAGGAGCCGCAGCTTCATGATCGCCTTGGCCTCGAGTTGGCGAACCCGCTCGCGGGACACATTGATCTCGCGGCCGATCTGCGAGAGGGTGAGTGGCTCTCGGCCCTCGAGCCCAAATCGCAGATTGAGGATTTTCTGCTCCCGCTCATTCAGCTGGGACAGCCACCGACCCAGATGCTCCCGCTGGAGGAGGCGGTCCATCGAGTCGAAGTGCTCTTGGCTCGCGGGGTCGGCGATCAACTCCCCGAGGGTGCTCCGATCCTCCTCGCCTCGGGCGTGGGCATCGAGGGAAGCGCAGGGAGCGCTCTGGGAGATCAGCTCCTCCAGATCCTCCGGCACCATGCCGAGGGCGTGGGCCAGCTCCAGGCGATTCGGCTGGCGGCCGAGGCGATGGGAGAGCTCGCGGCTGACCCGCCGCATCTTGGCGAGCTTCTCGCTGATGTGGATGGGGAGCCGGATGATGCGGGCGCTGTTATCAATGGCCCGGGTGATGCCCTGCCGGATCCACCAATAGGCGTAGGTGGAAAATTTATAGCCCAAGGCCGGATCGAACTTCTCGACGGCGCGCTCCAGGCCGATCGCCCCTTCTTGCACCAAATCCAGGAGTTCCAAGCCCTGGTTTTGGTACTTCTTGGCCACGCTCACCACCAGGCGCAGGTTGGCCGCCATCATCCGATCTCGGGCCCGTTGGCCCATGCGGATCTGGCGGTTTTGCTTGGGGGTGCGTTCCCCGATCGGGATCTCTTGCAGGGGTTTGGCAATATGGACATGATGGGCGAGCTCGATCTCCTCCGCCGGCGTGAGCAGCGGCACGCGGCCGATAGTGCTTAAATACCAACCGATGGAGTCGGCGCTGATCCGTCCCGAGCTGCGGGCCGTGAGCCGTTGAACGGCAGGGAGTGTTGTTTTGGGTCGGGTATGCGCAGGCTCCAACGCCGATGCGGGCACGGGGCCCGATCCGGGAGGAGCGGAATGCAGAGGTGTCCCCATCACCCCAGGCCTCCGAATGAATTTGGCCGGAATGTAGCACCGAGGCGGGCTGAGAAGCGGCAGAAAACCAAAGATTTCCTGTATAAACGACCAACTCTTCTTGTTTTTGGTGCTGGTGGTTACCCGGATGGGGGTGTTGGCGCGGCATCCGGGGACAGTCCGGTCCGCCAGCGCTCCATCAGCACCGCCTGCGCCGAGTGCTGTTCCCCCTCCGGCTGTCGCTGGGTGAACTGGCCGTCGCTGTGCATCAGCCACGCCGTGGTGTCCTCCAGGTAGAGCTGCAGCAGCGCTTCGAGCTGTCGGCGCAGTTTGCTGTCCTCCACCGGCGCCACCGCTTCGACCCGCCGGTCGAGGTTGCGCGGCATCCAGTCGGCGCTGCCGAGAAACAATTCCGGGGCGCCGCCGTTGGCAAACCAGAAAAGACGCGAATGCTCCAGAAAGCGGCCGATCACGCTGATTACGGAGATGTTCTCACTCACCTCCGGCAGTCCGGGGCGCAGGGAGCACATGCCGCGGATCACCAGCTCGATGCGCACCCCAGCCTGGGAAGCCTCGTAGAGCAGGGAGATGATCGCTGGATCCACCAGGGCGTTCATTTTGGCCCGGATGTGTCCGGCCCGGCCCGCCCGGGCCTGGTCGATCTCGCGGCGGATCAGCGACTCCATGCCCCGCCGCAGCGTGACCGGTGCCACCAGCAGCTTGCGGAAGCTCTGCTGCTTGGAGAAACCGGTGAGGTAGTTGAACAGCTCCACCAGATCCTGCCCAAACTCTTCGCGGGCTGTGAGCAGGCCGAGGTCGGTGTAGAGGTTGGAGGTGCGGGAGTTGTAGTTGCCAGTGCCGATGTGCGCGTAGCTGCGCAGCTTCTCCTTCTCGCGTCGCACCACCAGGGCTACCTTGGTGTGGGTCTTGAGGCCGAGAACGCCGTACACCACATGCACGCCGGAGCGCTCCAGCTGGCGTGCCCACTGGATGTTGTTGTCCTCGTCGAAGCGGGCCTTCAACTCCACCAGCGCCATCACCTGCTTGCCGTTCTCTGCGGCGCGGATCAGGGCCCCCACCACCGGCGAATCCTTGGAGGTGCGATAGAGGGTCATCTTGATCGCCAGCACCGCCGGGTCGTCCGCGGCCTGGTTGAGGAACTCCTCCACCGAGGTGGCGAACAGGTCGTAGGGGTGATGGAGCAGCACATCGCCCCGGCGCAGCACCCGGAAGATGCTTTCGAATTCCTCCGCCTTGATCGAGCCATCCTCGAGCAGGCTCCTCTGGGCCCGGGCCAGCACAGGCACCGTGCGCCCCTTCCAGCGGGGGTCTTTGAGCTGGGGCAAGGGGATCGTCAGCAGGCTCATCAGGTCGTCGAGGCCCAGGGGGCCATTGATTCGGTAGAGGTCTTCCGGCTCCACCTCCAGCCCCTCCATCAGCACCTGCACCACCTCCTCCGGCATCTCGTCGGCCACCTCGAGCCGCACCACCTCCCCCCCCATGCGCCGCTTCCGCAGCCCCTCCTGCAGCGCCTCCATCAGGTCGTCGGCTTCGAGGTCGCGCAGCTCCAGGTCGGCGTCGCGGGTGACGCGGAAGAAGTAGTGCCCTTCGATCACCATGCCCGGAAACAGCAGCTGCAGGTTGAAGGCCACCAGCTGCTCCAGCGGCACCGCCACGAAGACGGGCCGCGGATGGCGGTCGCAGAGGTCGGAGGGGATCGGCACAAAGCGCGGCAGGATCTTTTGCGGCACCTTGACCCGCGCGAACTGCTGCTGGCCGGAGTCTGGATCGCGGATCAGGGCCGCCACGTTCAGGCTGAGGTTGCTCACGAACGGAAACGGGTGGGCCGGATCCACCGCCAGCGGTGTCAGCACCGGAAAGATCGAGGTGCGGAAGCAGTCGTCGGCCCAGTCTTTCTGCCGCTTGTTGAGCCGTTGGTAATCGAGCAGGTAGATCCCGTATTCCCCCAGGTGACTCTTGAGCGAGTAGCGATAGTGCTGCTGCTGCAGATCGAGCAGGGGTCGAAGGCGCGCCTGGATCGCCTCCAGCTGCTCCAGGGGGGTGAGGCCGTCGTCGCTGCGGCTGGTGACCCCGGCTTCCAGCTGCGACTTGAGTGAGGCCACCCGCACCATGAAAAATTCATCGAGGTTGTTGCTGAAGATGGCGCTGAACTTCGCCTGCTCCAGCAGGGGGGTGTACTCGTTGAGAGCCTGGGCAAGCACGCGGTGGTTGAAGGCCAGCCAGCTGAGCTCGCGGTTGATGTAGAGCTGAGGGTCCAGCGGCGGGCGCGGCTCGGAGGGGGTGGCACCGGCGGCGGCCGGCTGGGGGACACTGCTCATCGATTCGGCGACCTGGCGTGCGGGGGATCTGGCCTTACTCGCGGCCGAGCCATGGCCCGATTCCAGAGCACCGACCGTAGCAATTCAGGATTGTCGCCCCGGTGACCCCCGCTCCAGGCCGCCACTGACCAGCAGCAGCACCCCGGTCAACAGCAGGATCGCCAGCCAGAAGGGGCTGCTGCGCCCCACCCCCTCGTAGGCCAGGCCGGCCAGGGGCGGCCCCAGAAAGCTGCCCAGGCTCTGCAAGCCCTGCAGGCTGCCCAGGGCAGCACCCTGGCCGCTGCTGCTGAGCCGGCGCGACACCAGGCTGCGCAGGCAGGGGGTCACCAGACCGGTGCCGACGGCCAGCAGCGCCACCGCACTGAACACCTGGGGCCGAGCGGTGACGGGGGTGGCCAGGGGGATCAACAGGCTGCCGGCGATGACGAAGCCGATCCCCGCCACCGTGAGGCGCCGCTCGCCGAAGCGCTTCACCAGCGGACCGATCAAACCGCCCTGCACCACCATCGCCACCACCCCCACCACCAGAAACAACAGCGAGGTGAGGCCGGGGCCCCAGCCGAAGCTCTCCCGCAGAAACAGCACCAGCACGCCGGTGAAGGCGCTGAAGGCCAGAAAAAAGAGGAAGAAGGCAGCCGCCAGGCGGCGGACGCGCGGGTTGGCGAACACCCGTCCCAGCTGGTGGAAGGGTTGGAGCTCCCGCTTGCGGGGCATCGGCAGGCGGGCTTCGGCGGGATGGGTCTCCGGCAGCAGGGCCAGCACCAGCACCAGGTTCAGCAGGGCGATAGACACCGCCACCTGCAGCGGCAGGTTCAGCGATCGTTCCGCCAGCACGCCTCCGAGGAAGGGCCCCAGCACATAGCCCAGGCCGAAGGCCACCCCCACCAGGCCGAAGGCGCGGGCGCGGGTTTCCGGTGACGAGATGTCCGCCAGAACGGCGGTGGCGGTGGCGGCGGTGCCGCCGCTGACCCCGTCGATGATCCGCGCCAGAAACAGCAGCGCCAGGGGCAAGCCCGCGGTTTGCGCCCACGGAAAGCGGACCCCCCAGGGAATGGCGATCGTGAGGGCGAACAGCCCTAGGCCCAGCACTGAGCCCGCCACGCAGGTGGCGATCACCGGCCGGCGCCCGTAGCGGTCGCTCAGGGCGCCGATCAGGGGCGTGAAGGCAAACTGGGCGAGGGCGTAGGTGCCGGTGAGCAGGCCCAGGGTGCGGGCGTCGCGGCTGAGACCGGCCAGCAGGAAAGGCAGCAACGGAAACACGATGCTCTCCCCCAGCCGATCGTTCAGAAGGGTGAGAAACGCGCAGAAGTAGGTGGAGGGACCTGTCAGACGCACGGCCGGCGACCGGTACAGGCCACACCCTATGGATGCATCGGCCCCGGGCCCGGCGTGTCCATCGCCCGGGCGCTGTTGTCAGCCGCTCGGCTCCGATGCGAGGGTCGGGAGAGACCCTGCGCCCTGCCGCCCCGTTGCTCGCCCTCAGCGGCCTTCTCCTGGTGCTGTTCCTGGTGGCGCACCTGGCCGGGGTGTCCCTGGCGCTGCTGGCCCCCGCCGCCTTCGAGTCCTGGGCCGCCGCCCTGCATCGCCAACCCTGGCTGCCGCCGCTGGAGCTGGCTCTGGCCGGCGCGCTCCTGCTCCACCCCCTGCTGGCGCTGCGGCGGGCCTGGAGCCATGCGGTCGCCCGCGGTCCCGTCGCCGTGGCTCGGGTCAGCCGGCGGGGGGGCGCGCTCGAAGCCCTGGTGTCCCGGGCGGGACGGGGGCTGCCCTGGAGCGGAGGGCTGCTGCTGCTGTTTCTGGTGGTGCATCTGCTGCAGCTGCGCCTGCACCGTCCCGCCGCGGGGGGGGAGTTGGCGGCGATCCTGGCGGCCTTCGCCTCCCCCGCCGCGCTGGCGCTCACCACGGCGGCCGGCCTGGCGGTGGGGCTGCACCTGCTGCATGGCCTCGAGAGCGCCCACCGCAGCCTGGGCTGGCTGGAGCCGGCCAACGCGGTCGCCATCCGCGTCGCCGGCCGCCTGTTGGCCCTGGGGCTGGGGGCGGGCTTCGCCCTGCTGCCCCTGGCCCTGGTGTGGCGGGGAGGGCTGTGATGGCGCTGGATCCGCGCCTGCCCGCCGGACCGGTGGAGACGGCCTGGCAGCGCTGCCGGGCGGACCTGCCGCTGATCAGTCCCCAGAACAAGCGGCGCCTGCGGCTGCTGGTGGTGGGCAGCGGCCTGGCCGGGGCCTCCGCCGCCGCCACCCTGGCTGAGCAGGGCTACGCGGTGCAGCTGCTCACGTACCACGACAGTCCGCGGCGGGCCCATTCGGTGGCGGCCCAGGGGGGCATCAACGCCGCCAAGAACTACGCCAACGATGGCGACAGCGTGCAGCGCCTGTTCCGCGACACGGTGAAGGGCGGCGACTTCCGCGCCCGGGAGGCCGGCTGCCATCGCCTCGCCGAGATCAGCGGCGCGATCATCGATCACTGCGTGGCCCAGGGGGTGCCGTTTGCGCGCGAATACGGCGGCACCCTCGCCAACCGCAGCTTCGGTGGCGCCCAGGTGAGCCGCACCTTCTACGCCCGCGGCCAGACCGGCCAGCAGTTGCTCTACGGCGCCTACCAGGCCCTGATGCGGCAGGTGGCGGCCGGGCGGGTGCAGCTGCTGCCCCGGCGCGATGTGCTCGAGCTGATCACCGTCGATGGGGTGGCCCGCGGCGTGGTGAGCCGCCACCAGCTCAGCGGCGCGCTGGAGGCCTTCACCGCCCATGCGGTTCTGCTGGCCAGCGGCGGGTACGCCAACGTGTACTTCCTCTCCACCAATGCGCTCAAATCCAACGCCAGCGCGATCCTGGCGGCCCATCGCCGCGGTGCTTTCCTCGCCAATCCCTGCTTCACCCAGATCCATCCCACCTGCATCCCCAGCGGTGACCCCGGCCAAAGCAAGCTCACCTTGATGAGCGAGAGCCTTCGCAACGACGGGCGCGTCTGGGTGCCGCTCCGCCCGGGCGACGACCGCCCTCCAGCGGCCATCCCCGAGGCGGAACGCGACTATTTCCTGGAGCGTCAATACCCGGCCTACGGCAACATGGCGCCGCGCGACATCGCCTCCCGCCGCGCCCGCGAGCTCTGCCTGGCGGGCTATGGGGTGGGCCCGGGCCGCCGCTCCGTCTACCTCGACCTGGCAGAGGCGATCGGGCGGGAGGGGCTGCCGGCGATCGAGGCCCGCTACGGCAACCTGCTGCAGATGTACGAGCGGATCACCGGCGACGACCCCCGCCTCACCCCGCTTCGCATCTATCCCGCCCCCCATTACACGATGGGGGGGCTGTGGGTGGACTACCAGCTGATGAGCACCGTGCCGGGCCTGTTTGTTCTCGGGGAGGCCAACTTTTCGGAGCATGGGGCCAACCGCCTCGGGGCCAGCGCGTTGATGCAGGGCCTGGCGGACGGCTATTTCATCGCCCCGGCCACCGTCACCGCCTGGCTGGCGGGGAGCGCCCACCCTGAGGTCGGGGCGGAGCACCCCGCCTGCCGCGAGGCGCTGCAGATCGTGGCGGCGCGCATCCAGGCCCTGCGGGCGATCGGCGGCCGTCAGCCGGTGGACGCCCTCCATCGCCAGCTCGGGGCCCTGATGATCGACGCCTGCGGCATCAGCCGCAACGGGCCCACCCTGGAGCGGGCGCTGGGGGATCTGGCGGCACTGAGCGCCGCCTTCCGCACCGACCTGGCCCTTCCGGATCCCGGCACCCCGATCGATCCGGAATTGGAGAAGGCCCTGCGGCTGGAGGATTTTCTGGCCCTGGCGGCGTTGATGCTGCGGGATGCCCTGGCGCGGGAGGAATCCTGTGGTGCCCACTTCCGCGAGGAGCACCAGACCGCCGAGGGGGAGGCCCGCCGCGACGACGGGCGCTTCGCCCATATCGCCGCCTGGGAGTTCGGGGGCGGTGGCGTACCGCGCCGTCACGTCGAGCCGCTCACCTACACCGCGATCTCCCCCTCAGAGCGCAGCTACCGATGACTCGCACCCTCTCCCTCACCCTGCGCATCTGGCGCCAGGCGAGCCCCGAAGAGAGCGGTGCCTTCGTGCGCTACCCCCTGGAGGGGGTCTCCACCGATCTGTCCCTGCTGGAGGGCCTCGACGTTCTCAACGAGCGGCTGATCGCCCGGGGCGAAAGGCCGGTGGGCTTCGACCACGACTGTCGCGAGGGGATCTGCGGCGCCTGCGGCTTCCTGGTGAATGGCCAGGCCCACGGCCCGCGGACCCTCACCACGGTCTGCCAGCTCTACCTGCGCGCCTTTCCCGACGGCGCCACCCTCACCCTGGAACCCTTCCGCGCCCGGGCGTTCCCCCCTCTGCAAGACCTGCTGGTGGACCGCTCGGCCCTGGACCGCATCATTGAGGCCGGCGGCTACTGCTCGGTGAACACCGGCAGCGCGCCGGAGGCCAACGCCATCCTGGTGGGACCGGAGCCAGCGGCCAGCGCCTTCGACACCGCCACCTGCATCGGCTGCGGCGCCTGCGTGGCCAGCTGCCCCAACGCCTCCGCCAGCCTGTTCACCGCCGCCAAGCTGGCCCACCTGGCCCAGCTGCCCCAGGGCCAGCCGGAGCGTGCCGGCCGGGTGCGGGCGATGCGGGACCGGATGGACGCCGAGGGGTTCGGCGGTTGCAGCAGCCACCTCGAGTGCGAGGCCGTCTGTCCGAAGGGCATCTCCGCCGACTGGATCAGCTGGATGCAGCGCGAGTCCGGGGTGCGAGCCGGGCGGTGGCGGTGGGCGGACTGAGGGTCCCCTTGCGAGGGTTAGGGTTCGTGGGGTAAGGGTTCCAGGGCTTTGCCAGCCGCGGTGAGATCCCTGCTCCCCGGGCTTGGTGCCCTCCCTCCTTCCCTTTCACCGGATGGTTCGAGATGTTCACCAGCTTCTGATCCCCGTCAGTCTTGCGCTGATCGCCCTAGCCGCGGGCTACCAGCTGGGACGGCGGCGCCAGCGCCGACCCGCCGTCGACCCCGCCCTGGCCCGGGAGTTCCGCGCCCTGCGGGCCGTGGATCTCGACCTCTTCGTCCAGCCGATCCTGCTGGTGGCCAATCCCGGCAAGTTTGCCCTCGAAGTGCTGCCGCGGGCCCTCACGCCGCGGCTGCGCTCGTTGGAAACCGCCCAGCTGCGGGAGCTTGCCCGGAAGCTCGGGCTGGCGGAGCGCCTCGACCACCTGATGATCCAGCGCCTCCCGGCCCTTCGGGATCAACTCGAGCACGGGTCCCGCTCCCAGGCCCGCATCGATCACCTGTCCTTCAACGTCAGTTCCGAATCGCTCGCGAGCGACAGGGCTGTGGAAAGGCTGTTGCTCCAGCTCCGCGAACACCACATCAGCCATCGCGGTTTCGCCATCGAGATCAGCGAGATGACGGCGAATCAGCGGCTGGAAGAATTCACGCCGACCGCCGCCGAACGGCTCCACCGCGAACTCGGCGTGCGGGTGTGCATTGATGACTTCGGATCCGGTTTCTCCAGTTTCCGTCGCATCGCCGAGTCTTGGTATGACGCCATCAAGGTGAATCAGGAGTTGGTGCATGACCTGCACGGATCCTTTCGACTGCAGCGCTTCCTCGGGGCCTTCCTCGGCAGCGCCCATGCCCTGGGCAAGGTGGTGGGCATGGAGGGGGTGGCGGAGTACCGGGATCTTGTGGCGGCGATCCGCCTGGGTGCCGATGCCCTGCAGGGCCCTTTGATTGCCCGGCCGATGGCTCCCGCCGAACTGCAGATCTTTCTGGAGCGTTCGCCCTGGGCGGATGCGGAGGGGGTGCAGCGGGTCGTCTCCCCCCTGCGTTCCGGAGAGAGCCAGCTGGAGCGCAGCCGCAGCAACGATCGCACCGGCAGCCTCTCCCTCGAGCGCTACATCCTTGAAAACTGGGCGGGTCTGCGCAGCTTCGAGGAGTTCGTGCTCCTGTTCGTCAACGAGCTGCGCAGTTGGGGGCTGGACGCCATGCGGCTTTCGCTGGCTTTCCTGCCCGACCGCGATGATGTCGACTGCTTTCAGTATGTGTGGTACGCCCAGCGGCCCGGCGAGGTGGAAAGCCTGCGCATGGGCCGCGACTTCCTTGAGAATCCGGAACATCTGGCTAGTCCCCTCCACCAGCTCGCCACCTGTAGTGGCATGCTGCGCGAGCGCCTGGATGGTCCCGAGGCGCCCGGCTTCCCGTTCCTGCGCACCCTGAGGGAGCGCGGTGCCACCGACTATCTCGGCATCCGCCTCGAATCCCGTGGGGTTTCGATTCCGGTGCTCACGATCGCCCTGAAGGGGAAGAGCCGCTTCAGCGAAGCCCAGGTGCAGCGCATCGAATCCCTGAGTGCTCTGCTCAGCCTGTTGTTTCACAGCTTTGAGAGCGAGCGGGCCAAGCGGCTTGCCCTGCTCGATCCCCTCACCCAGCTCCCCAATCGCCGCAGCTTCGACTCCTTCTTGATGGCCAATGCCGCCGCCTCCCGTCTTTCCGGTCGTGACATGGCCCTGCTGCTGCTGGACATCGACCGCTTCAAGGAGGTGAACGACACCTACGGCCATGCCCACGGCGATCACTGTCTCCGCCAGCTGGCGGAGATCCTGAGCGTTCAGCTCCATCACGACAGCGACTTCCTGGCCCGCCTCGGCGGCGAGGAATTTGCGGTGATCCTGCTCGACCACAATCTCGAACAGGTGCAGGTCCTCGCCGAGCGGCTGCGGGCTTGCGTGGCTGCCGTGCCGATCACCCACGCCAGACTCGGCACCTCACACCCCTTGACGGTCAGCATCGGCGGTGCCGTCTGGGATGTGTCCTCGGGCGTCGCCTGCCAGGCCGACGACCTCCAGCACCTCGCGGATGACTGCCTCTACCAGGCGAAAAACAGCGGGCGCAACCGGGTGGTGTGTCACCGTTTCGGCGACCCCTTCCCGCCCCCGCCGCCCGCGGGTTCCGAGCCCCGAGCCGCCGGTGGAGGCCCCCCGGGCGGCGCCGGTTGAGGCTTCCCCGGGCCGTCGCTGTCGGGGGCGCCCCATCCCGCGGACGTCAGGATCGGCTCTCCAGCCCGGCGGAGCGTCGCCAGTCCCGCACCACCCGCTCCACCGGTTGTTGTTCCAGGTCCACCGCGGCGTTCAACCTCTGCATGGTGGCGGCGTTGAGGCGTCCCGTCAGGCGCTCCACCGCTTCCGCCAGGCCGGCCTGGCGGCGCAGGGTGGCGGTGCGAAAAATCGGTACCGCGTCGTAGGGGGGGAAAAAGCCCCGGTCGTCCGCGAGGATCGCCAGATCAAGCTTCGGGATCAGGCCGTTCGTGGTGTCCCCGGCAATCAGATCCACCTGCCCATCCGCCAGGGCGCGGTAGGTGAGGCCCAGGTCCATCGCCTGGGGGGGCGCCGCCAGCCGCAAATCGTAGAGGCGCGCCAGGGCTGGCCAGCCATCGGGACGATTCAGGAACTCATAGCCGAAGCCCGCCCGCCAGCGGGGCGCAAACCGGGCCGCCTGGCTCAGCCGGCGCAGGCCGAGGCGCTCCGCGTCCACCCGGCGGATGAGCATGGCAAAGCTGTTCTCGAAGCCCAGGGAGGGGAACACGGTGAGTCCCAGCTCGGCGTAGCGGTTTCGCGTCTGGCGCCAAACCCGTTGCCGCCGATCGAGTCCTTGGGGGGGCGGCTGGCGCAGGATCATCGTCCAGGCCGTTCCCGTGTATTCCACGTAGCCGTCCAGCCGGCCGGAGAGCAGCCCTTCGTGGAGGAGGGCTGTACCGCCAAGCCCGAAGTCTCGCTGCACCCGCAGGTTGGTGTCGGCCTCGATCTGCTGGGCCAGCAGCTCCCCCAGGATCAGCTGTTCGGTGATGTTCTTGGCGCCGATCCGCAGCGTGGCGCTGCCCGGAGCGCGCAGCATCCCCAGGCCGAGTGCCAAAACCAGGGCCGCCGTCAACAGGGCCGCCAGGGCCGCCCGCCTGCGGTGGCCCCCGTCGATCGGCCCGCTTGCCCGGGGGCGCGGCGCCCGCGCCAACCACCGCTCCAGCGCCCCCAGGCCGAAGTCGGCGAGCAGGGCCAGGGCCGCGGCGGGCAGGGCCCCAGCCAGGATGAGCCCGTTGTTCACCGTGGCGATGCCGCGGAACAGAAAGACCCCCAGTCCTCCGGCGCCAATCGCTGCGCTGATCGTGGCGGTTCCCACCGTGATCACCGTCGCCACCCGCAACCCCGCCATCCAGACGGGCAAGGCCAGGGGCAGCTCGATCCGACGCAGCACCTGGCCGTTCCGCAGGCCCAGGGCCAGCCCCGCCTCCCGCAGCCCGGCGGGCACCTGCGCCAGGCCCGTCACCAGCCCCCGCAGCAGGGGCAGCAGGGCGTAGAGGGTGAGGGCCACCACCGCCGGCACCGGTCCGATGCCCCCCAGCAGCGGCACGGTGAGCAGCAGGCCGAAGATCGCCAGGCTGGGAATCGTCTGGATGGTACTGGCGGCGGCCAGCACCACCCCGGCCCAGCGGCGGCGGTGGATCCACAGCCCCAGAGGCACGGTGATCAGCAGGGCCAAGCCGAGGGCGGAGGCCACGAGCACCAGGTGTTCGAGCGTGCGCTGCAGCAGTTCGCGGGCCAGGGGAGTCATGGCCCTCCCGCCTCGCCAGCGGGTTCCGGATCCCCGCCGGATCGGGCCAGGGCGCGCAGCGGCAGGGCCAGTGCCGCGAGCAGCAGCGCCGCCAGGCTGTTGCCGGGATCCCCCAGCACCGAGCCCGTCAGGAAGGCCAGCGAAGCGGCCACGACCGCCAGGGCGATCCAGGGCTGCCCCCAGGCGCCGAATGGCCGTTCCAGGTCTGGTTCGCGTTGGCGCAGCACGAGCAGCGACACGAAACCGCTCGTGTACAGCGACACGAAAAGGATGGCGGAAACCGCCAGCAGCGACGGGAAGTTGCCGGCCCAGGTCAGCAGGGCCGCGAAGGCGCTGGTGATCAGGAGGCCGGTCACGGGAGTGCCCCCGCTGTTGACGCGGGTCAGGGCCGCGGCGGCGGGCATCAGGCCGTCCCGGGCGAGCCCGTAGAGCACCCGCGGAGCGCTCATGATCGAGGCATTGATCAGCCCCAGCACCGACAGCAGGGCCAGGGCTGTGATCGCCCTGGCCCCGGCGGGTCCGAAGAGGCGGCGGGCGGCGTCCGCCGCGGGGAGCGTCGAGGTTGCCAGCTCCGGCAGGGGAACGACGTGCAGCAGGGCCAGGTTCAGCAGCAGGTAGATCGCCGTCACCGCCAGAACGCCGCCGAGGAGCGATCGCGGCAGCTCCCGATCCGGCCGTTGAAATTCCTCCGCGAAGTAGATCGGGCTGTGCCAGCCGTCGTAGGTGCTCACCACCGGCTGGAGCGCGAGCGCCAGCGCCAGGGGGAGATTCCAGCCGCTGGGCACCCCCTCCACCGGCGCTGCCGTCGTCGCCCCCGCCAAGGGATCCTCCCCGTGGAGAAGGAAGCAGGCCGCCACCAGCGCGAGGAAGGCGATGGCTTTGGCCAGGCTGAGCAGCTGCTGGCTGCCGCTGCCGGCGCGCAATCCCAGCAGCTGGATCGCGGTGAAGAGAGCGATGGCCAGCAGCGACAGGGTGCGGGGCCCCAGGGGAAGGGAGGGGAGCAGATCCCGGCCGTACTCGCCGATGGTGATCGCCACCCAGGCCAGGGCGGCGCAGTGGCCCAGCCAGTCCACCCAGCCCACCGTGAGGCCTGCCGGATCCCCGAAGGCTCGCCGGGCGTAGACGTACCAGCCGCCCGCCAGCGGCAGACTGGTGCCCAGCTCCGCCACGCAGAGGGCCCCGAGCAGCGCATAGATTCCGCCGATTCCCCAGGCCAGGGCGATCAGGAGCGGACTGCCCAGTTGGGCGGCGACCAAGCCCGGGGTCCGCAGGATTCCCGCCCCGATCGTGCCCCCCACAGCTCCGGCCAGACCGAAGCCCAGGCCGAGGATCGCCCGCAGCTTGCCGAGGCCGTGCTCCGGCTCCAGGGGGAGGCCCTCCTCCGGATCCAGGGGCTCGGCGGGCGGACGTGGGGGCGTGGCTCCGGATCTCGCCGGCATCAGCGTTCCGCCAAACGGCTTCAGGCTAGGGGGCGATGCTTTCGCCAACGGGCCGTCAGGAGCGGGTGGGTCGCTCGCGCGACAGCCAGACGATGCTCCCCCCCACCACCCCCACCACCAGGAGGCTGTGGGAGAAGGCCAGATCCGCCTGGCTGTCCAGCCGGCGTCTTGGCAGCCCGATGCTTTCCACCCGGTAGAAGGCGTAAGCGCCGATCGTGGGGATGGGCGCCACCACCACATGATCGGGACCGCTGGCAAAAACCCTGGCGCCCCCGGGCCGGCGGGCCTGCTCCAGGAAGGGGCGGTAGCGCTCTGGCAGCCTCTGCTCCCGGCTGCGCAGTCCCTGGCGTGCGGCCAGGAGGTGACCGTCCCGATCGGAGAGGTAGAGGGGGTGGGTCAAGGAGGGGACGCTGCCGTGCTGAGGGTCCTGCAGGTTGTCCAGCATCCGATTGAGCGCGAGGTCGTGTCCCACCGCCCCCGCCCAGCGCCCGTTCCGGAAGAAAGGGGCCACCACACTCATCACCCATTTGCGGGTGGCGGGGTCGTAGGTGGGAGGGGTCCAGCGGGGCTGTCCAGCGGGGCTGCGAAGGGGGGCGCTGTACTCCACGCGGGGGAGCTTCTGGGCCTCCGGCAGGGCTCCGGGATCGAAGAGGTATCGGGGGCTTTCCGGCCCGAAGAGCACCAGGCCGGGAGCGTGGGGGAGCACCCAGCTGTTGACCACCAGTTCCTCGCGGTTTCCCTGCCCGACCCGGCGGGTGACAGCCTGGGCGTGCTCCAGGAAGCGTCGGGTTTCGGGGGTCAGCGCGGTTCCCGCCGGCAGGAAGAGGCCCGCCTCCCGCCGACTTTGAAAGCGGTCCTGGCGGCTGCGCAGACTGCCATCGGGCCCCCGTTCCAGGCTGTTCTCCCCCGTGAGGCGGCGGGCCTCCGGATCCACGCTCGGGGCCTCCAGGGCGTCGGAGCGGTAGGAGATTTGCCGGGCGAAGCGCCTGGCGCTTTGTTCCGCCTGCCTGAGGCGGCCATCGAAGCGGCGGGCGTCCCGCTCGATGGCCAGCCGCTGGTTGTCCAGGACCGCGGCGTTCAGGGGGACGGGGAAGGGCTGGTCCCGGTGGAGGGGCGAGGCCAGCCCGCCCGCCAACGTGACCCCCGCCAACCCCGCGAGGAGCCCAACGCTCAGCCCGCTGGCCAGCCCGCTGCTCAGCTCGCCGCTTTTCACCTTCTGCTCATTGTTGTCACAGGCACCATTCTGCATGCCCTCATCGCGACAGGGCTTGGCTGCCGTTTCTGTTAAGCTACTTTGCCGTTGTCCGGCCGTTGAGACCGGGAAAAGTTCACGCAACAAATGAGCAAGATCGAGATCTACACCTGGCGACGCTGTCCCTTCTGCATCCGTGCCAAGGACTTGCTTGATCGAAAAGGTGTCGCGTACACCGAATACGCCATCGATGGCGATGAGAGGGCGCGCGACGCGATGGTCGCCCGGGGCAGCGACGGCCGTCGCTCCGTTCCCCAGGTTTTCATCAATGATCGTCACGTCGGCGGCTGCGACGACTTGCATGCCCTTGAGCGCAGCGGCCAACTCGATGTCCTCCTGCGCGAATGAAGGCTCGTCAGGTCGATTCCCTCACAATCGCGAGACCGCAGCGATCAGCAGCTCATCGCTCCCCTCGCGAACCATCATTCCTGCCTGGCGGTAGTGGCTGAGGGCTTTGGTCACCGTCACCCGGGTCATGCCGGCGATCTCCGCCAGATGGCGATGGGTGAGGTTCATTGGCAGGGCGGAGGCTTGCCCCACCTGATCGATCAAGAATCTCCGCTCGTCCTGAAGGGTGGCTTTCGCCTCCACCACCTGAATGGCAGAAAGGGATACCAGCTCAACTTCCCAGAGAGAAGCGAAGGGGGGAATCCGGCATGACCCGTGGCATGGCTGACAACCAGACAGAGCGGAACGGAACCGGCGCGATCGCCGGAGTAGACATCCGGACTCGCCGAAACGTCAAGGGGAAACGCGCCCCGGAGTTGGGT
>JBIPMZ010000119.1:0-7061 GCA_044376165.1 Cyanobium sp. | reverse complement strand
CCAACCCGGCAAGGGGCGGCACCGACGCAGCGCCATCGTGGTGTCGGAGCTGCCTTACCAACTCAGCAAGGCGGGCTGGATCGAGAAGCTGGCGGAGCAGGTGAATGAGGGCCGGATCGGCGGCATCGCCGACATCCGCGATGAAAGCGACCGGGATGGCATGCGCGTGGTGGTGGAACTGCGCCGCGACGCGATCGCCGAGACCGTGTTAGCGGAACTGCAACGGCGCACCGCCCTGCAAAACAATTTCGGCGCGATCCTGCTGGCCCTGGTGAACGGCCAGCCGGTGCAGCTGAGCCTGCGCCAGATGCTCCAGCAGTTCCTCGAGTACCGGGAGCTCACCCTGATCCGCCGCACGCGCCACGCCCTGACGCGCTGCGAGGATCGACTGGAGGTGGTGGAAGGCCTGATCCGGGCCCTCGGCCGGCTGCGGGAGGTGATCGAGATGATCGCGGCCGCCGCCGACGCCGCCGCAGCCCGTGCCAGCCTGCAGGTGCACCTCGATCTGAGCGAACGCCAGGCGGATGCCGTGCTGGCGATGCCGCTGCGCCGCCTGACCGGACTGGAGCAGAAAAGCCTGCACAAGGAGGCCGAAGAGCTGCGGGAGGAGCGCACCCGGCTCCGCCACCTCCTCGACGAGCGGGGCAGCCTGCTCGACGCGATGGTGAAGGAATTGAAAGCGCTGAAGAAGCGCCACGCCACCCCCCGCCGCACCCGCCTGGTGGCGGGGGGCGACGAATTGGCCCAGCAGCGAGCCGCAGCGGTGCGCCCGAACGCCGAGCTGCAGCGGCAACAGGCCTTCGAGGGCCTGGCCAGCGACGCGCGCCTGCTGCTCCAATGCGACGGCACCCTGCGGATCGTGAGCGCCCAGATGCTGGGTCGCCTGCACCTGGAGGAGAGCGCCGCGCTGGGCGATCAACCACCACCGGCGCGCCTGTTGCTGCCGGTGGCCCACCACCCCCAGCTGCTGGCCTTCAGCGCCGATGGCCGGGTGGCGCTGCTGCGCTGGGAATTCGCCGGCCAGCAGCCCGGTGGCGTGGAGCGTTTCCTGCCGGAGAGCCTCAGCGGCGCCTCCGTGGTGCAGGTGTTGCCCCTGCCCGACCCGGCCGAAGGCAGCCTCGGTCTGCTGAGCAGCGATGGGCGGTTCAAGCGACTGCCGATCGACGACTTCCTGGAGCTCTCCGGCCGCGCTGCCACCGTGCTGAAGCTGAAGGACGGAGTCGAACTGCGCAGGGTGGTCCCCTGTCGGGAAGGGGAGGATCTGGTGGTGGCCAGCAGCACCGGTCGCCTGCTGCGGCTGGCGGTGAACGAAGCGAACCTGCCGCTGATGGGCCGCACGGCCCAGGGGCCGATGCTGCTCCGCCTGCTCCCCGGCGAGGCGGTGGTGGGGGCAACCTGCGTGGCGGGCGGCGGGGAGGGCGGGGTGGTGCTGGCCAGCCGCGGCGGTCAGGTAAAGCGCCTGCGGCTGGCGGATCTGCGCCGCTGCCAACGGGGCGACCTCGGGCAGATCGGCCTGCGCTTCCGGGAGCGGGGCGACGGTCTGGTCGACCTGTGCGGCGACGGTGGGCCGCTGGTGGGGGTGCGGCTGGACGGGGGGACGGGTCGCAGCGCCCGGCTTTCCCCGCTCGATCTACCCCTGGAGGACAGCACGGGCGCCGGCATCCAACTGCCGCTGGCGGCCACGGAACGGGTGCGGGAACTGGTGCCCCTGCGCTTGAGATGAGGCGCCGGATTGCAGGCACCGTGCTGTTGGCCCTGCTCGCCGGCGGGTCCGCCTGGGGCCGCTCCCCGGAGCTTGCGGCAACGGAGAAGCTCATCCCCCTGTCGGACGGGCAGGGGCAGGGGCTTCTGTTCCGCAGCCGGGTGCGGGCCGACTTCCTGCCGCTGATGGAGTGGTTCGTCCTCCAGGCCAACCTGGCCTACTGCGGCGTCGCCAGCTCCGTGATGGCCCTCAACAGCCTGGGGGTGCCAGCCCCGGCGGTGCCGGGCTACGGCCCCTACCGCTTCTGGACCCAAACCAACCTCTTCGCCGCCGCCGCTCCGCCCATCCCGACGGCGGAGAGCGTGGCCCGCCGGGGCTTGACCCTGGCGCAGCTGGCCGGCCTGCTGGCGGCCCAGGGGATCCCTGTGCAGCGTTGGCATGGGGACCAGCTGAGCCTCCCCCAGTTCCGGAGCCTGCTGGTGCGCAGCCTCTCGGATCCGCAGGACAGGCTGCTGGTCAATTACCACCGCCCCGCCCTCGGCCAGCAGGGGGGCGGCCACATCTCCCCGCTGGGGGCCTACGACCCCGCCAGCGACCGGGTGCTGATCCTCGATGTGGCCCGCTACCGCTATCCGCCGGCGTGGGTGCCCACCGCGAGCCTCTGGCGGGCGATCCGCACCATCGACCCGGATTCCGGCGCCAGCCGAGGCCTGGTGCGGATCAGCCGGGCTCCGACGACGACGAACCCACCCCCGCCAACCACGCCTCAATCCGGGCCGTGAACACCTCCGGGCTGTGGTGGGCCTCCGCCCAGGAGCGGCAAGAGCCGCGATCCACATGCCCCGCCCGCTGCACCGCCGCCGCCAGGGCATGCAGGTCGTCGGGGGGGGCCAGGGCCCCGTTGATCCCTTCGCGCACCAGCTCGCCGGGGCCGCCGCGGGCGTAGGCCGCCACGGGCACCCCGCAGGCCATCGCCTCCACCACCACGTTGCCGAAGGCCTCGTTCCAGCGCGGCGTGTTCACAAAGACCCGACAGCGGGCCAGTTCGGCCTGGAAGCGGTCGGTGGGCTGGAAGCCGCGCCACTCGATCGTGCCGGCGGGAACGGAGCCCTCCACCGCCGCGGCGTAATCGTCGTTCTCCCGCACCCCCCACACCCGCAGCGGCAGCGCGAGGCGGGCGGCCACCCGGGCGGCATCCTCCAACCCCTTCTCCGGGGAGATCCGGCCAGCCCAGCCGAGGGCGGGCTCCACGGCGGCGGCGGGGACGGGGTGGTAGCGCCGCAGGTCAAAGCCGTTGCCCACCAGCCGCGGCGGCGCCGCCAGCTGGAAGTCGGCGGCCTGGGCGGCGGTGTGAAACGCCAGTCGATCCGGATCCCGGGCGGACACCGCCTCAATCACCTCATCCATCACCGCCGCCACCGACCCCATGCTCACCAGGTGGCACAGCGGCGTGGCCACGAAGCGGGTGAGCCAGAACGGCAGCCAGTCGTAGGCCAGGTTGAGGATCCGATCAAACTCCCCCTGCCGCTCCAACGCCCGCTGCCAGAGGCGCGGCAGCAGGGCGTCAGCGGGGATAGCCACGGCGGTGTCGCGGGGGCGGTGCTGCCAGCTGGGCTGATCCACCCCCCGCTCGGTCCACAGGGTGGCGGCGGCGCAGGCGGGAGGCAAAACCGATCCCTCCGCCGCCAGCACGGTGACCGAATGACCGCGGCCCAGCAAGCCGGCGATGATCATCGCGGCGGTGTGCTCCACGCCTCCTCCCCGGCCGCTGCCCAGCGTCCCGACCGGCGTGCTGACCAGCAGCACCCTCATCGCGGCAGCGGCGTGACCCCAGCGTCGGAGAGATTATCGGCGAAGAAGGTGCCCACCTCGGCCGAGAAGCGGGGATCGGGATGGGGGCAGATCTCGACGCGGAAGTGCTGACGCGCCAGGTGATCCACCAGCACGCCGGGGGTGAAGTGCTCCACGCCCTCCAGCGCGAGGGCCGGGGGAACCTGATAGCGGATGTGGTATTCCCCGACGATCCGTCGCACCTGGGCGAGGCGACGGGAGGTGAGCAGGATCGGGAACTCGCTGCCCTCGCAGTCGAGCTTGAGCAGCGCCACCTGCCGCTCGCCGATCAAGGCATCGAGCGACACCGCAGCCACCGGCAAACCTTCGCTGGCGAACACATGGCCGCCGCCGGTGTTGATCGCCACAGGATCGGGGCCATCGGGGCGCATGGCCGGATAGCCGGAATGACGCAAGACCTCATCCGTGCGGTCAGAGCGCCAGACCGCTTTCTCGATCACAGAGACCGTGGTGGAGGCCAGGTTTTCACGGGCCAGGGCGGCGTTGGCGGGGTCGGCCTCAAAGGCTTCGATGCGCCGCGCTCCCGCGGACCAGCAGAGGGTGGAGAAGCAGCCGATGTGGGCGCCGACGTCGAGGATCAGGCCGTCGGGGTCGAGCTGGTCCGGAATGCGATATTCGTTTTCGGTTACGACATGGCGATAGACGACGGCGTCGATCGTGCCGGGCCGGAAGCGCAAAGTGGTGGTCTTCATCAAAGGATTCTCCATCTCCCCCGCCTCAAACGGAAGCGGCCATTCCGGCCGGCTCGAGCATCAGCTTGGTGCGCTTGGTGGCCTCGTCCATCTCGATCGGGTATTCCCCGTCGAAGCAGGCGGTGCAGAAATGCTCGGAGCTGGTGCGGGCCGCATCCACCATGCCGGCCTTGCTGAGGTAACAGAGCGAATCCACCCCGAGGTGGCTTTCGATCTCCGCCAGGGTGAGGCGCGCGGCGATCAGGTGGTCTTGGGTGTCGGTGTCGATGCCGTAGAAACAGGGGTGGGTGACCGGCGGGGAACTGATCCGCATGTGCACCTCGGTGGCGCCCGCGTCGCGCAAGGCCTGCACCAGCTTGCGGCTGGTGGTGCCCCGCACGATCGAGTCGTCGATCACCACCACCCGCTTCCCGGCGAGCACATCGGGCAAGGGATTGAGCTTGACCCGGATGCCGGCCTCCCGCATCGCCTGGGTGGGTTGGATAAAGGTGCGGCCCACGTAGCGGTTTTTGATCAGGCCATCGCCGAAGGGAATGCCGCTGACACCGGAATAACCGATCGCGGCAGGGATGCCGGAATCGGGAACACCGATCACAATATCGGCCGCGACGGGGTTCTCCCGGGCCAGCCCTTCCCCGATGCGAACCCGGTAGCTGTACAGAGATTCACCGAAGAAGCGGCTGTCTGGGCGGGCGAAATAGATCATCTCGAAGGCGCACAGCTTCGCCGGCTCCTCGATCCAGCGCTCGCGCACGGGCTCGGTGCCCCCCGGCTGAAAGGACACCAACTCGCCGGGCTTGACATCGTCGTCGTAGGCGGCCCCGATGATGTCGAGCCCGCAGGACTCGCTGCTGACGGCCCACTGCGCCTCCTCGCGCTCCCCCAGGTGGCCAAAAACCAGCGGCCGGATGCCGTGGCCGTCCCGCAGGGCGAACAAGCCTTCCGGGGTGCCGATCACGAGGCTGAAGGCACCGCGACAGCGACCGGCGGCGCGGCGGATGGCGGCGCTCCAGCCGAGGCCGTCCTCCACCGCCTCCTGCAGAGCGAAGGCGATCAGCTCGGAATCGGTGGTGGAGGTGAACTCGCCGGAGAGGTGGTCGAGGGAGGTGCGCAGCTCGGCGGCGTTCACCAGGTTGCCGTTGTGGGCGAGGGCAAAGGGGCCCAGGCGGGTCATCAGCACCACCGGCTGGGCATTGCACACCCGGCTGCTGCCGGTGGTGGAGTAGCGGTTGTGGCCGATCGCCAGCTCGCCGGGCATGCGGGCCAGCACGTCCTGGTCGAACACCTGACTGACCAGTCCCATGTCCTTGTGCAGCCGCACGCGGGCGTCATGGAAAACGGCGATGCCGGCGGATTCCTGGCCGCGATGCTGGAGGGCGTAGAGGCCGAAGTAGGCGAGGTTGGCGACCGCCTGGCCCGGCGCCAGGACGGCGAACACGCCACAGGCTTCCTCCGGCTTGTCCGGGCGGTCGGCGTTCGGGGGGGAAGCCGAGAGCACGGCGGGAGGCGGGCGGACCGAGGGGCATCCTGCCGCATCGCCTGCAGGCTCACGCAGCGGGGGGCGGGCCCGCCTCCCGCAACCGGCGCGGAATGCCCTGCTCGTAGCTGTGCCGCAGGTCGGCCACCGGCACCTGGAGCAGCACCGCATCGCCCCGCAGGATCGTCAGGGGCGCCCGCGCCTCCACCACCCCCAGCTCCAGGGCGAGCACGCCGCCGCGCTTGAGGGCCTGCCGCCAGTCGTCAGCGCGCTCCGGCGGCACGCTCACCAGCACCCGCGCCCCCCCCTCGGCGAACAGCAGTCGATCGGGACGGGCGCAGCCAGCGGGCAGCACCAGTCGCACTCCGAGGCCACCGGCCAGGCAGCACTCGGCCACGGCCACCGCCAGGCCGCCATCGCTGAGGTCATGGGCGGAGGCCAGCAGGCCGGCGGCGATCGCCTCCCGCAGGAAGGCCTGCCCCGTGCGCTCCAGCTCCAGATCCACCGCGGGCGGCCGGCCGGTGAGCTGCCCGTGGATGACCTCCAGGTAGCTGCCGGCCGCCAGGGAGACCCGCGGATCGGCAGAGGCCTCGCCCGCCTCGGGCGGCACCCCCAGCAGCCAGACGGCATCGCCCGGCTGCCGCCAGGCCAGACCGGTGATGCGGGCGAGATCCCTCACCAGCCCCACCATCCCCACCACGGGGGTGGGGTGGATGGGTTGCACGGAGCCATCCGGCAACCGGCTCTCGTTGAAGAGCGACACATTGCCACCGGTGACCGGCGTGGCCAGAGCGCGGCAGGCCTCCGCCAGGCCGCGGCAGGCCATCGCCAGCTGCCAGTAGCCGGTGGGGGTCTGGGGGGAGGGGAAGTTGAGGTTGTCGGTCACGGCCAGGGGTTCGGCGCCGACGCAGCTGAGGTTGCGGGCCGCCTCCGCCACCGCCGCCATCCCGCCCCGCTCCGGATCGAGGGCCACCCAGCGGTTGGGGCAGTCGACCACCGCCGCCACGCCCCGCTGGGAGGGGCGCAGGGCCCCCTCCCCCCGCTGGGGGCGCAACCGCACGACCGCCGCGTCCGCACCGCCGGGGGGCACCACGGTGTTGGCCTGCACCTGGTGGTCGTACTGGCGCCAGACCCAGCGCTTGCTCGCGATCGTGGGGTCATCGAGCAGGCGCAGCAGCACATCCCCCCAGGGCAGGCGGCCATCCGCCAGCAGCACCCCGGTGTCATCGGCGCCGGGCAGGTCGGCTTCGCGCCAGCGCCAGTGGGCCTGGATCGCCTCCGGGGGCTCCGAAAGCAGGGTGTGGTGGTGGATCGGGGTGTCCTCCGCCAGGGCGCGGGC
>JBIPMZ010000118.1:0-7072 GCA_044376165.1 Cyanobium sp. | reverse complement strand
GCAGCCGTTGCTCCATCAGGGCGCCCATGTCGTTGAGGCGGCGCATCTGCTCCGGCAGGAGGATCAGGGCCGCCGGGGCCTCCTCGCCCTTGAGGGCCTGCACCTTCACGGTCACCCGGTCGTCGGCGAGGGCGGTGCGGAACAGGTCGCGCAGCTTTTCGCCCCCGTCCTGCCCGTCGGCATCGGCGAGCTCGGGTTCGTTGTCGTGGAGGCTCTCATCCAGTTCGGCATCCACCCGCTGAAAGCGGAGGTCATCGTGGCGGTGCTCCAGCCAAGGGATGAATTGGGCATCGATCAAGGTGTCGGCCAGCAGCACCTCAGCCCCCTGGGAACGCCACAGGGCCAGGGCGCTGGCCTGGGCGTCCTTGTTGGTGCAATAAAGGATGCGTTGGGTCTCGCCCTCCGCCAGGCGGCTGCGGTAGCCGGCCAGGGTGGTGTAGCTGTCGTCGCCGGCGGCGATCGGATCGGCGCTCTCGTCCGCGGCGGTGGCGGTGGTGCGGAAGAGCACGAGATCGGCCACCTGCTCGGCAAACTTTTCATCCTCCATCGCCCCGATCTTGATGAAGGGAGCCAGGGAATCCCAGATCTCGGCGTAGCGGGCCGGATCGTCACGGTGCAGTTCTTTGAGGCGATCGCCAATCTTCTTGGCAACGAAGCCGCCGATGGAGCGCACGCGGCGGTCGGTTTGGAGGGCGCTGCGGCTGACGTTCAGGGGGATGTCGGGGGAATCGAGAACGCCGCGCAGGGGAAGTAGATAGCGGGGCACGACCTCCTTGATGGAATCGGAGACGAACACCTGATTGCAATACAACCGGATCTCACCATTTTCCCAATCGGCCCGGCCGCTGATGCGAGGGAAGAAAAGGATGCCTTGTAGCGTGTAGGGATAGTCGGTGTTCAGATGGACCCAGAGCAGGGGGTCACCCTGGAATGGGTAGAGGTAGCGATACAGCTCGATGTAGTCGTTGTCGGTAAGATCGCGCGGGCTGCGCCGCCAGGGCGCCTCTCGTTTGTTGACGGTTTCCCCCTCGAGCTGCACCGGCACCGGCAAGAAGTCGCAGTAGGTGGAGATCAAGGTGCGGATGCGCGCGGGCTCGATGTACTCCATCTCCTCCTCCATTAGATGGAGGATCACATCGGTTCCGGGCTCTGAGCGCTCCGCCGATACCAGGCTGAATCTGGGGGAGCCATCGCAGCTCCAGCGCACCGCCTCGCTACCCTCGCGAGCGGAAAGGCTGACCAGCTCCACCTGGCGAGCCACCATGAAACTGGAATAAAAGCCGAGGCCAAAGTGGCCGATGATCGCATCCCCCTCCTGCTTGTATTTTTCCAGAAACTCCTCGGCGCTCGAGAAGGCCACCTGGTTGATGTAACGCTTTACCTCCTCGGCCGTCATGCCGATCCCGTTGTCGGAGAGGGTGAGGGTCTTGGCCTCCCGATCGATGCGGATGTCGATGCAGCCCTCCGGGCCTTCCGTGCAGTCGCCGGCCATGGCTGCCATCCGCCTCTTGCTGATGGCATCCACGCCGTTGCTGACCAACTCGCGCAGAAAGACCTCATGGCCGCTGTACACGGCCTTCTTGATGATCGGAAAGATGTTTTCCGTATGGATCTGGATCTGTCCTTGTTCTTCCAGAACCGGCATGGTTACAGCGGTGGATAGCTTCTTAAGTGTAGGCAGTGGTTTCCGGGGGGCTCAAGCGCTCCGCTGGCGTGGTGTCCGAACCTGCGCCACTCTCAGCCGGCTTTCTGGAGATCTGGACGCTCCTCCGCCACGATCGCGCCGGTCACCGGGCAAACCTGCAGGCAGATGCCGCAGTCGATGCAGGTGTCGAAGTCGATCCAATAGAACGGGGTGCCGCGGCCATTCGCCCCCTTGCCGGGATGGATACAGGCCACCGGGCAGGCATCCACACAGTCGGCCACCCCTTCGCAAACCTCGGTGACGATCGTGTGGGGCATCGCTTCGATGTGGGGAGATCCCATCCTAGGCGGGCAGCCAGATCGCTCCGCGGCAGCCGCGTTGAACGGCGATCCGCTCCGCCTCCTCGGCGGAGGGGCAGGGTTCCGGGCAGAGTTCTGCCGCCTGGCCCTCGGCATGCAGCTCCGCCAGGCGAACCAAAACCGATCGCAAGCCCGCCGTGCCGCTGCCGGCCACCAGCCAGGGGGCCAGCGGTGCGGCGGCCGGGGGGTCCGCGCTGAGCAGCTCGCGGATCTCCTCGATGGCGAAGGCGAAGCCGGTGCCGGCGCTCAGGGCTGGATCGGCGCAGAAGCGTCCCACCAGGGCGTCGTAGCGGCCGCCACTGGCGATCGCGACCGGGGCGTCGACCCCCTGGCAGACCAGCTTCAGCACCAGACCGTCGTACAGGTTGAAGTGGGGCTGGAAGGTGGGGTCCAGCTGGAGCCGCACCCCCAGCGCCGCCGCCTCCGCGGCCACGCTCTCCAGGGTGCGGGCCAGGCTGTCCAGCAACGGCAGCGGCCCCAGCCATTGCTCCAGCTGATAGAGCACCCGTGCCGGCTCCCCGCGCAGGCCCACCAGGGCGGTGAGCCGCTGCCGCTCCGTGGCCGAGAGGGGCAGGGCGGCGAGGGCCAAGGGGTCGAAGTCTGTGAGGGCCTCTCGCGCTGCTCCCTGCTGGCCGGCGGGAAGCTGGCGGAGCAGGGCGGAGAGCACCCCGTGATGGCCCACCAGCAGGGTGGGTCGGTGCTCCGGTCGCAGCCCCAAGGTGGCCACGGCCGCCAGCAACAGGTGCATCAGCTCGGTGTCGGCGGCGGAGGAGGGCAGCCCGAGAAGCTCCACTCCGCTCTGCAGCTGCTCGCTCACCCGCTGCCCCCCAGCCTCGGCGACCGTGCTGCGGAAGGTGCTCCCGCAGGCCCAAAGGCGGAGGGGGCGCGGCCGACCGGCCAGGCGGGTGCTGGCGGCGCGGGCGATCGAGGCGGTGAGCTCCGGCCGCAGGCCGAGCGGTTCATCCGCCACCAGCCGCACCAGTTCCCGCTCGTCGATGGCGCCGCCCGCCTCCAGTGTGTCGAGTCGCTCGATCGAGGGCGGGGCCACCTCTTGATAGCCCCAGAGCCGATACACCTCCGCCAGGAGGTCGCAGAGCCGGCGGTTGTGAATGACCTCGCGGGGGTTGAGATCCCGGACGCCGGCGGCGGGTTGCAGGGCCATGGGGGAGGGAGGGGTGGCAGGACGCCGGCGGGCTGATCCTATGGAGCGCCGGTCGCGGGGGGGCTCACGGCAGGGCAGCGCCGTCGAGCTCCGGGGCGCCATAGGAGGCCCCGGCCAGGGGCTGGCAGCGGGCCAGGCCCTCCACCAGCGACGCGTGCAGACCCGGGGCGCAGGCGATCAGGCGGCCGTCCGCCAGGCGCAGCCGGCTGCCGTCGTAGGCGCTCACCACCCCGCCGGCCTCCTCCACCAGCACCACCCCGGCCGCCAGATCCCACGGCGCCAGTCCCCGTTCCCAGTAGCCATCGAGGGCAGCGGCGGCCACCCCGGCCAAATCCACCGCCGCCGCCCCCGCCCGCCGCACCCCGTGGCTGCGGTGGGTGAACCAGGCGAACTCGGCGTAGTTGTTGTCCAGCCGCTCGCCGCGGTCGTAGGCGAATCCCGTGGCCAGAAGGGCATCCCCCACCTGGTTGCAGGCGCTCACCTGCAGGCGCGAGTCGTTGCGCCAGGCCCCCTGGCCGGCGGCGGCCCAGAAGCGCTGCTCCAGGGCGGGCAGCTCCAGGGCCCCCAGCAGCGGTTCGCCGCGACAGAGAAGCCCCACGGAGGTGGCAAAAACGGGAAAGCCGTGGGCGTAGTTGGTGGTGCCATCGAGCGGATCGACGCACCACTCCAGCTCCCCCTGACCGAAGCGTCGGCCGCTCTCCTCCGCCAGCACGGGGAAGAGGGGCGTCTCCTCCTCCAACACCGCCAGCACCGCGGCTTCGGCGGCCAGATCCGCTTCGGTGACGAGGTTGCCGGCCGTACCCTTGCTGCGCACATGCTCCAGCTGACCGAAGAGCCGGCGCAGGGGTTCGGCTCCCGCCGCGGCCGCCCGGCGAGCCACCGCGGCGAGGCGCGAAAGCTCGCCCTCCGCCAGGCCGCAATTCCGTCGGGCGGCGGCCGAGAGGGAAAGGGGGTTCATTCCTCGTCCAGCGGCAGGCCAGCCCGGATGCGACCGCGGCCGAAGTGACGGCCGAACTGGAGTTCGTAGACCTCATCCTCCTCCTGGGTCTCCACCTCCAGCGGCCCGGTGGCCCGGGCCACGCACAGCAGGCCGTAGCCGCGGCTTCGCAGCTCCCGGGAGAGGCCGAGGGCTTCGCGGTGATCGATCTCCCCCGTCAGCACCCGCACGGCGCAGGCGGTGCAGCAGCCGTTGCGGCAACTGAAGGGGAGGGGATCCCCCTGCCGCTCGAAGCTGCGCAGGATGTAGTCCCCCTCGGGTACGAGATGGCGGATCACCCGGCCGGCCTGGCGCCAGTGCACGGTGATCGGGAAGCGGCGGGTCATCGGGAGGGGTGAGCGGCGGGGGAGGGGCTGCCTGCTACATTGCCATGCGGGTTCATTTCGCCTATGGAGAGGTGGCCGAGTGGTTGAAGGCGCAGCACTGGAAATGCTGTATAGGGGCAACCTTATCGAGGGTTCGAATCCCTCCCTCTCCGTTTTTCTTCTAGCCCCTCCTGGGGCTTTTTTTTCGCCAAGCTCCCTTTGCCAGCGTTGCAGCGAGCGGGGAGGCTCAAGGGAGAAGGGGGTCAGCCGAAACGGCCACTCACGTAATCGAGCGTGGCCTGTTGTCCAGGGGCGTTGAAGATCTTTTCCGTTTCGCTGTATTCCACCAGATAGCCCAGCTTGCCGCTGCCACCTTCCACCGCCTCGGCATTGAAAAAGGCGGTCATGTCGGCGACACGCACCGCCTGCTGCATATTGTGCGTCACAATAATGATGGTGTAGCTGCGTTTTAGCTCATGCATCGTCTCCTCGATCTTCAAGGTAGAGATTGGATCCAGGGCGGAGCAGGGTTCATCCATGAGGATCACCTCGGGTTCGGTGGCGATGGCGCGGGCGATGCAGAGGCGCTGCTGCTGCCCGCCGGAGAGGGCCAGGCCGCTTTCCCGGAGCTTGTCTTTGCATTCCTCCCAGACGGCGGCTTTGCGCAGGGAGCGCTCCACAAGCTCATCCATGTCCCCGCGGAAACCGTTGATGCGAGCGCCGAAGGCGATGTTTTCGTAGATTGTTTTGGGAAAGGGATTAGGTTTTTGGAACACCATGCCGATGCGCCGCCGCACCTCCACCGGATCCACCCTGGGTTGATATAGATCCTGCCCATCAAATAAAACCCTCCCTTTCAGGTTGCAGCCCGGGATCAGGTCGTTCATCCGGTTCAAAGCCCGCAGCACCGTGCTCTTGCCGCAGCCGGAGGGACCGATGAAGGCGGTGACACGGCCGCGGGGGATGTCCATATAGACCCCCCGTACGGCTTCAAAGCTGCCGTAGGAGATCGTTACATTCTGCAGCGACATGCAGATGGTGTCGCCGATGGATCTCTCGGGGCTGGCAGCGAGGGGGGAGGGGGGCATGGCCATGGGGGCTGGGGTGGGAACCGGAAGGGGCGGAGGAGGAAGGAATGGAGGGGAAGAGGAGCTGGGGGGAAGCTCAGGTGCGGACAGAGCGGCCCAACCACCGCGCCAGCAGGTTTGCGGCCAGGATCATCAATACCAGCACGAAGGAGGCCGCCCAGGCCAGGGCATTTTGGGCCTCGTAGGGCATGATGGCGAAGTTGTAAATCAACACGGACATCGTCGCGATCGGGTTGAAAACCCCCTCGGGCCAGAAGGGGGAGAACAGGGCGGTGAAGATCAGGGGAGCCGTCTCGCCGGCGGCCCGGGCAATCGCCAGCACCACCCCCGTGGCGATCGGCGTCAGGGCAGCGGGCAACACCACCCGGGTGACCGTCACGAAGCGGGAGGCACCCACGCCGTAGGAGCCCCAGCGCATTTCCTGCGGCACCAGTTTCAGCCCCTCGTCGGTGGTCTTGATCACGGTGGGAAGCATCAGCACCGAGAGGGCGATGCCGCCGGCCATGGCGCTGTAGCTCTGGCCGAAGAAAACCCGCGTGGCGACAATGATTCCATAAACAAACACGCCGCACACAATCGAGGGAACCCCCGCCAGCACGTCGTTGCCAAAGCGAACGAAGGGGGCGAACCAGCCGCGGCCGGCGTATTCGCTCAAGTAGATGCCACCGCCCACCCCCACCGGAATGGCGATCAGGGAAGCGATCAGCGAAACCAACAACGTGCCGAGGATGGCATTGCCGATGCCGCCGCCACTCAAGCCGGGGGCCGGCGGCAGCTGGGTGAGCAGCTCGGGACTGAGCAGCCGGCCCCCCTGCACGAGCACGTAAAGCAACACCAGCACCAGCGGCAGCACGGCCAGGGCGGCGAAAACAGCGGCGATGCCGGTGAGCAGCCGATTGGCGCGATTGCGGGGCAGGCTGGGATCAAAAAACAGGGAGTTGCGCTCAAAGGTGGACGGCATCGGCATCGGCGGTGGTGCGGGGGTGCTGCGGGACATCGGCTCAGTAGCGGAGGCTGAGCTTGCGCACCACCCAGCGGGCCAGCACATTCACCGTGAAGGTGAGGAGCATCAGGATCAAAGCGGCGAACATCAAGGCGGAAACCTGGATGCCATCGGCTTCGCCAAACTGATTGGCGAGGAGGGAGGCAATGGTGTTGCCTGGCGCCAGCAGGGAAGGGGAGAAGTTGAGGGAGTTGCCGATGATCATCGTCACGGCCATCGTCTCCCCCATCGCCCGGCCCAAGGCCAGCATCACGCCGCCGGTGATGGCCGAGACGGCGGCGGGAAGGATGATGTGGAAAATGGCTCCCCAACGGGTGGTGCCAACCCCGTAGGCCCCTTGGCGCAGCTCCACCGGCACCTGGCGCAGGGCATCGCGGGAGATGGCCGTGATGATGGGCAGGATCATCACCACCAGGATCAGCACCGCCGGAGCCATGCCGGGCCCCTGGGGAACCGTGGAGAAGAGCGGCGTCCAGCCCAGAAGCTGGTGGAGGAGTTGCAGGGCGGGTCGGA
>JBIPMZ010000117.1:0-7073 GCA_044376165.1 Cyanobium sp. | reverse complement strand
TCCATGCGGATCACGCCTGCGTTGAGGCCCGGCTGGCCTTCGAACCCAACCCGGCCGCCGAGGGCCCCGACGGACGCACTCCCCCGGGGCCCCTGGAGCTGCTGGGGGTGGACCTCCACACCGAGGCCCTGGCCATCGACGGGAAAGTGCTCCAGGGCGAGGCCTATGCGATCACCTCCGATCGCTTGCGCATCCACACCCCGCCGGATCGTCCCTTCGTGCTCGCCAGCCGCGTGCGGATCGAACCGCACCGCAACACCGCCCTGGAGGGCTTGTATGTGAGTGGCGGGCTGTTCACCACCCAGTGCGAGGCGGAGGGGTTCCGGCGCATCACCTGGCATCCCGACCGCCCCGATCTGCTCAGCCGCTTCCGGGTGCGGCTCGAGGCGGATCGGGAGACGTGCCCGGTGCTGCTCTGCAATGGCAACCATCTCGAAGGGGGTGACCTTCCGGAGGGTCGCCACTACGCCATCTGGGACGACCCCCACCCCAAGCCCTCTTACCTGTTCGCCCTCGTGGCCGGGCGCCTGGAGGCGGTGACCGACAGCTTCACCACCGCCAGCGGCCGCCGCGTCACCCTGCGCATCCACGTGGAACCCGGCGATGCCCCCTACACCGCCCATGCGATGGCCTCGCTGAAGCGCTGCATGGACTGGGACGAAAAGGTGTACGGCCTGGAGTACGACCTGGAGGAGTTCAATATCGTCGCCGTTCGCCACTTCAACATGGGGGCGATGGAGAATAAGAGTTTGAACATCTTCAACTCCAAGCTCGTGCTCGCGGATGCCGCCACCGCCACCGATGCCGAGCTGGAGCGGATCGAGAGCGTGATCGCCCACGAATACTTCCATAACTGGACCGGCAATCGCATCACCTGCCGCGACTGGTTCCAGCTTTCCCTCAAGGAAGGCCTTACGGTATTCCGCGATCAATGCTTCAGTGCCGATCAGCATGGTCATGCGCTGAATCGCATCGAAAACGTTGCGATGTTGCGCAATACGCAGTTTCGTGAGGATGCGGGCCCTACGGCCCATCCCGTTCAGCCTGATCACTATCAAGCGATCGATAACTTCTACACCACAACCATCTACGAGAAAGGCTCTGAGGTGATCCGGGCCCTGCAGACCCTGATCGGGGAGGAGACGTTCCAGGCGGGGATGGCCATCTACGTGCGCCGTTTCGATGGCACCGCGGCCACCTGCGACGACTTCCTCACCGCCATGCGGGAGGCCGCCGAGGACCGCTGGGCCGCCGAAGGCCGGGATGGCCGCCTGGCCCCCCCGCCCTTCGACTTCGCCGAGTTTCGGCGCTGGTACCACCAAGCCGGCACCCCCCAGCTGCGCCTCCGCCGCCGCTGGAACCACCGGGAAGGCACCCTGTCGTTGACGATTCACCAACACACCCCGCCCACCCCGGGGCAGCCGGCCAAGCAGCCCCTGGTGATCCCCCTCGCCCTCGGCCTGGTGGATCAGGCCGGCGAACCCCTTCCCCTGCAGGGCCGCGATGGCGAGGGTCGCCCCCTGGCCCTGCCGCCGCTGCCGCCGCGCTGGGGGGAGGGCACCCATCTGCTGGTGCTGGATCGCCCCGTGCAGACCGTCCACTTCGAGGGTCTGCCCGCCCAGAAGCCGCCGCCAGCCCTCTCCCTGTTGCGCCACTTCTCGGCGCCGGTGAAGCTGGCCCTGGGTCGGCCCGCCAGCGAGTTGGTGCACCTGCTCGCCACCGACAGCGACCCCTTCGCCCGCTGGGATGCCGGCCAGGAGCTGCTGCGCCGGACCGTGCTGCGCCGCGCCGCCGGCCGCCCCGATGCGTTGTTGGAGGAGGAACTCACCCACGCCTTCGGCCGCATCCTCGCCGACCCCTCCCTTTCGGAGTCGAGCCGCAGCGTGCTGCTCTCCCTGCCGGGGCTGGCGGAGCTGGAGGACGCCGCGCCCCACCCCGATCCCCCGGCGTTGTTCGCGGCACTGCTGGCGCTGCAGCGCCACTTCGGCCTCGCCCTGGCCGAACCCCTCACCGCAGCCCTGGAGCGCTGCACCCCCCAGTGGGCCCTGCCCTGGCCCGAGGGTGTCGGCGACCGCATGCTCACCGCCACCATCTGGTCGTGGCGGGTGGCGGCCGGCGACCGCTCCGCCATCGCCTCCTGCCGGGCCGCGGTGGACAGCAGCTCGATGACCCTCGCCCGCGCGGGCTTGCGGGCCCTTCAGTGCCATCCCCTGCCGGAGCGGCACCAGGCCCTCAAGGCCTTCCACGACCGCTGGGAACACCGGCCGGTGATCCTTGATGCCTGGTTTTCCCTGGAGGCCTCCGCACCCTTCGCCGATGGCCTCGAGCGGGTGGGGCGCTTGCTGCACCATCCCCGCTTCGATCCCACCGCCCCCAACTCGGTGCGGGCGGTGCTCGGCGGGTTGGCCAGCAACGCGCCGGTGTTCCACGCCGCCGATGGCAGCGGCTACCGCTTCCTGGCCGAGCGCATCGCGGAGCTCGATGCCCGCAACCCGATCACCGCCTCCCGTCTGGCCAAGGTGTTCAGCCGCTGGGGAAGCTACGGGCCCGAGCGCCGCACGCAGATGCGCGAGGCGTTGCGCGCCCTGGCCACCGCCCCGCTCTCCCCCAACACCCGGGAGGTGGTGGATCAGTGCCTGGCGCCGCTCCCGGCCGCCGGCTGAAGCCCCGGGAGGGGAGGCGGCGGCAGCAGCGGCGTGGGCTGGGGCAGGGGGCGATCGTGGGGGGGAAAGGCCTGGAGATGCAGCTGGCGGAACGCCTCGCGCCGGTATTCCCCCCCCTCCGGGCCGGCGTGGCGACCCCACAGGCCCTCCCAATAGAAATAGATCACACCGTGACCGCGCTCCGAAGCCAGCTGCACCTTCTCCGCCAGAGTGGCCATGGCGGGGGTGCGGCCTCCGAAGCCCGCCAGGATGCCGATCTCCACCGGCAGGCCCCAGCGGCGCGCCTTCACCAGCGCTGGTTGGTTGAGGTCTTTCTCGTAGCCCGGCACGGAGTAGGCGTAGTTCTGCACCACCAGATCATCGATCAGTTGCCCGAGGGCCCAGAGCTCCCAGTCTTGAAGCCAGTGGTTGTAGGCGAAGCGAAAGGGTCCCGGGGAGAGGCTGATCACGGTGCGGCGGCCGGTGGAGGCGTTCTCCAGGCTGTCCCGCAGCTCCCGTAGCAGGGCGGTGAGCTGATGGCGACGCCACGTCATCCAGCTGCGATCGGTGAAATCGGCGGGCGGCTCACGGCCGGTGTCGCGGCGGTAGAGCGCGCGGGTGTAGTCGTCGTAGCCCAACTCCACCGGCCAGGCGAAGTGGTCGTCGAGCTGGACGCCATCGACCCCGCAGCGCTGCACGATCTCGCGGAGCAGCCCGATGAAGCGCGCCCGCACCCCCGGGTGAGCCGGGTTGAGCCAAACGCGGAGGTCTTGCAGCGGCGAGGTCTGGAGGTTGGCCCCGTGCATCGCGTAGAGGGCGCTGCCGTCGGAACGGCGCAGGATCCACTCCGGATGGCGGCGCACCACCTCCGCATCGCCCGGTTCCATCAGGCCGTATTCAAACCAGGGGATCACCTGCATGCCGCGGCGATGGGCGGCCTTGGTGAGGCGACAGATGGGATCGAGGTTGGGGGCGCTCTGGGCGAGCTGGGGCTCGATCGGCGCCCAGGCGCTGCGGTGGAAGGTGGCGCCGCGGCTCCAGACGTTGGGGTAGAGGGTGTTGAACCCCGCCGCGGCGAGCTGCTCCACCGCCTGATCGATGCGGGTGGCGTCGTAATAGAGGGGACTTGGGGAATTGGTGAGCCAGACGCCAACCCGGCGGGCGAAAGGTTGGGGCAGCCCCGACCCGGAGGCGGCCGGTTCGCCCCGCGCCAGGGCAGGCTCCGGGAAAACGCTTGCTGCCTGCAGGAGGGCGGTGAGGGCGAGGCGGAGGGGAAGGCCGCGAAGGCGCTGAAGGGGCCCCCGCCGGGGAGGAGCCTGCCGGGGTGGGGGGGTCAGCGGAACATCGAGCTCACCGAGCTCTCCTCGTGGATGCGCCAGATCGCCTCCCCCAACATGGTGGCGATGGAGAGTACGCGCAGCTGGGGGAAGTGGCGGTCGGGGGGAAGCGGGATGCTGTTGGTCACCACCACCTTCTCGAACAGCCCGGGCTCGGAGAGGCGCTCCATCGCCGGGGGGGAGAACACCGCGTGGGTGGCGCAGCAGAGCACCCGGGCGGCGCCGCAGCGCCGCAGCAGCTTGGCCCCCTGGCAGATCGTGCCGCCGGTGTCGATCATGTCGTCGATCAATACCGCCGTCTTGCCGGTGACATCACCGATCACGGTGAGACTCTCCGCCACGTTGTGGCCCGAGCGGCGTTTGTCGATGATCGCCAGCGGTGCGTCGTTCATCTGTTTGGCGAACGCCCGGGCCCGCGCCACCCCCCCCACGTCGGGGGAGACCACCACCAACTCGCCGAGGTCGCGGGTGCGGAGGTAATCGACCAGAACGGGGGAACCGAAGATGTGATCGCAGGGGATGTCGAAGTAGCCCTGGATCTGGGAGGAGTGCAGATCCATCGCCAGCACGCGGTCCACCCCGGAGGTGACCAGAAGGTTGGCGACAAGCTTGGCGGTGATCGACTCGCGGCCCGCCGTCTTGCGGTCGGCGCGGGCGTAGCCGTAATAGGGGACGACGGCGGTGATCTGCCGGGCGGAGGCCCGCCGGCAGGCGTCCACCATGATCAGCAGCTCCATCAGGTGGTCGTTGACCGGAGCGCAGGTGGGCTGGACCAGGAATACATCGCAGCCGCGGATCGATTCCTGGATCTGGATGTAGAGCTCGCCATCGGCGAAGCGCTTGATCACCCGCGGGCCGTCCGGGATGCCGAGATAGGCCCCGATTTCACGTGCCAGCTCGGGGTTGGAGGTGCCGCTGAACAGGCGCAGCCGCCGTAGGTCGTGGTTGGCGGGGGACGACGCTGCCGCCCGTGCCTGCCGTTCAACGGTCGTGAAGGTGGTCACGGACGGCAGCGAAGGTCCACAAGCTCGATGGTAGAAGCGTGCCCGACCCTGGATGGCGATCATCGATGACGGATTCCGAAGTCCACCGCCACCAGCCGGCGGGCTTGGTGCTCGCGGCGGTCGGCCCGCCGGGGGAGCTGACCCCCCGCCTGCAGCGGGCCGCCGATCGCCTCGTCGCCCTCACCGCCTGGCCCCTGCGCTCCCTCGAGCCCGCCCACTCCCCGGCGCAGGCCCTGGCCGCCCTGGGGGAGGGGCGCTCCACCCTGGCGGCACCGGCCTGGCTCGCCCCCCTTCCCCTCGACCCGGGCCTGAGCCTGGGCCGCGCGGGCCACTGGGCGGAGGGGCTGGGGGCCTGGCGCCAGCCCACGGTGCTGCTGCTCGATGCCGCCCAGCTGGATACCGGCTGGCCGGCGGCGGCCACCGCCCTGCTGAAGGGGGCCGGCGTGCCCCTGGTGGGCTTGATCCAATGGGGCGGAACGTGGGAGCCGGAGCGCCGCCGCGAGGAGGCCCTGCCGTGGCTTGGGGTTCTGGCCGAGCCGGACGGGGCCGGGGAGGGGGGGGCCGTCTTGCTGGCGCTGATGCGACGCTGGCGAGCGCTGGATCTCACCTGAGCGAGGGGGAACCCTCCCCCCCCAGCGGCAGGGAGGGCGGCTGCCTCCAGAAGGGCTGCGGAAGATCCCTGGGCAGCTGGCGCAGGGTGCCGTTGCTGGGCTTGGGCGGATCCAGCGGCAGGCTGGCGAACGCCACCGGCTGCGAATCCTCCAGAGCGGCCGCCAGCAGGCTGAGGGCTTCGCGCGCGTCCAGATTGGTGTCCACCTTCCCCTGCAGCGCCGCCAGCAGGGACGGCAGGGCGGCCAACTGCTCCGGCTTGGCCAGCCGCTCCCGCAGGGCGAGCTCCACCACCTGGTGGTTGGCGCGCCGGTCGGGCTCCCCGAGCCAGCGATCGCGGAAACGCAGCATCTGCTCCACCTGAACGCCGCCCATGCGCTGCAGGCCCGGCAGCAGATTGATGCGATAGTTCTGCGCCTTGTCTTCGTAGGCCATCTTGCGGGGCGGACTGATCTCCAGCCCGCCCAACCCGTTGACCAGATCGCGCAGCCCGCCCCGGGAGAGCACCAGGTAGCGGTCGGGTTTCGGTTCGTCCAACCCCACCAGCTCGCGCACCGCGTCGGCCACCAGGGCGACGCCGCCGATCCGGTACAAGCTGCCCAGGGCCACCGGCTGCTTCCGGCCCGGCAGGTTCACCGCCAGCTCCCGGGGAAGGTTGAGCACCTGCAGGGGGCCGCGGGGATTGACCCGCACCAGCAGGAGGGCGTCGCTGTTGGCGGGGCCCTTCGGGGCGGCGGCATTGAGGGGATCGCCGAGGCGATTGGAGTCGAGGCCGATCACCAGCAGCGTGATGGGCCGCCGCGGCTTCTCCGCCAGGCTGGCGGCCGTGATCTCCTCCCGCGGCAGGGCGGAACGGTCCTTCAAGGGCCAGAGCAGGCCCAGCAGCCAGCTGGCCCCCACGACACCGGCCAGGGAGGAGGCCACCGCCGCCAGGCTCCGCGGTGAGGGCAGCCGCCCGCGACGCTGACCGCGCCCCCTCCCCTCGCCGCTGGAGGGGGGGGGTGAGGAGCGGGAATGCCGTCGGGCGGGCATCGCGACGTGAGGATCACATAACAATGAGCCCCACTCTGCTGCAGAGGCCATCCCCAGCCAGCGGCGCCGACGGCCGGCGAATAGGTTGACGGGGTGCTCCCCCCTGCCGTGACCGCCGCCCCGCCCAAGAGCCCCTCCCCCCCGGGTCCTGGTCCTTCCGGGCCGAGGGCAGCCCATGAGCGCGCCCGTCCGCTGGCCAAAGGGAGCGTGTATCCGGCCAAGGATCTGTGCAGTCGGTGCGGTCTGTGCGACAGCCGCTGGGTGGCCTACGTGCGCCAGGCCTGCGCTTTCCTTAACCAGCGCTTTGATGCGATGGAGTGCGAAGCCCACGGGCGCACCCGCCACCTCGACGACGAAAACGAGCTCTATTTCGGGGTGCAGCAGCGCATGCTCAGCGCCCGCCTGCGCCAGCCGATCGATGGGGCCCAGTGGACCGGAATCGTCTCGCG
>JBIPMZ010000007.1:0-23285 GCA_044376165.1 Cyanobium sp. | reverse complement strand
TCGGCCGCTGCCTCCAGCGGCGGCCGGTCCGTCCAGCGGGGGAAAAGCCGTGCGAATTCTCCGGCGTGAGGGGTGAGCCAGGTGGCTCCGCTCCTCCGGGCCAACCAGGCCAGGGGATCCTCCCCGACCTGCCGCAGAGCCGCCAGCCGGTTGAGGCCATCGGCATCCAGCACCAGCAGGCCTTGGAACTCCCGCAGCTGCCGCCAGACCGCCCCATCCCGGCTGGGCCCCAGGGCTCCCTCCGCCGGCGATCCCAGCCCCGGACCGAGCAGCACCGCATCCAGCCTCTCCAGCCAACCTTCCGGAAACCCTGCCAGGGCCAGTCCTCCGCAGCCGTTATCCCCCGCAGCCGACTCCAGCACCACGTGGGGGTGAACGAGCCAGATCTGGTCGGACAGCTCTACCGGCAGAACGCAGCGCAGGCTGCCGCAGCCGGAGGCGCTGGCGCCGCTGAGAGCCAGGTGGGCCGCCCCGCGAAAGCGGCGGCTGCCGGCCACCACCAGCAGGCGTCCCCGCTGGTACTTGGCCCCTGCAGGGTCGAGGGCCGGCCAGGGGGCCGCCCCGCGGTCCGCTGCCGTGAGGGCCACGGGTGTGTGTGGATCCAGGGTGTCCAGCAAAGATTGAGGCAGGCCCAGATCGATCCGCTCCAGGCGACCCACCCAGCGCAGGGCGGCGTCCTGCACCAGGCCCTGCTTCCACAACCCAAGGCACCAGGTGTGGTGAGCCCGGGCCGCCAGCGCACCCAGGGGACGGCCGGTGTCCGCGCACAGGCCTGTGGGCACATCGATCGCCACCAGCTGCCCGGGGCGCCGCCGGTTCCGCTCGCCCAGGCAGTGGAGGATTCCCTCCTCCGGTGGCGCGTGCTGGCCGATCCCAAACAGGGCGTCGATCCACAGGGCTGGATCCCCGGGCTCGGGTGCCTCCTCCAGCACCGGGATACCCAGCCAGCGGGCATGGCGGAGATGGGACGCGGTGAGGGTTTTGTGGCGTGTGAAGGGCGTCCAGATCCGCACCGGGACGCCCGCCAGGTGCAATTCCCGCGCCACCACAAGCCCATCGCCCCCGTTATGGCCGGGGCCCACCAACACCAGCGCCGCCTCCGGTGGTGCGGCCAGGAGGCGGGCGCTGACGGTCAGCGCCGCCTTCTCCATCAGGGCCTCCACCGGCAGGCCGCTCCCCAAGAGCTGCTGCTCCAGTGCCGCCATCGAAGCGCTGCGGACGAGCAGGTGGTCGGCGTCCCGGCGGGGCCAAGAACGGGGGTGGGGTGGGGCTGGCGGGGGCAGGCGCATCGGCGCGGGCCTGGCGGGCAGGGGCTTGATTGGCTAGTCCCAACTGTTGCAATCTTGCCCTGACCCTGGGAGGAACGGGCTCGGCCTGACACAGGCCGGCGCCAGCTTTAAGTAGCCCTATGGGCTGCTGTGCCTATGCTAAGCAATTCTGCTGCCCTCCTCCTTGGCCCTCGCCCCGCCTGCCCCCAGCCTGCCGGCCATCGGGGATGCCTTGGAGCGCCTGCGTTCTTGGCCCGGGGAGCATCGTGTGGTGGCGGGGCTTTCCGGCGGTGTCGACAGTTCGTTGACGGCAGCGCTCCTGCAGGAGGCGGGCTGGCAGGTGGAGGGGTTGACCCTTTGGCTGATGAGCGGCAAGGGGGCGTGCTGTGCGGAGGGGCTTGTGGATGCGGCGGGCCTGTGTGAGCAGCTGGGGATCCCCCACCATGTGCTCGATTCTCGCGACCGCTTTCGCGACCAGATCGTTGACTTTCTGGTGGAGGGCTACAGCAGCGGCGTTACACCTCTGCCCTGTTCGCGCTGCAACCGCTGGGTGAAGTTTGCGCCGATGTTGGAGTGGGCCCGCCGCGAGCGCGGCATCGAGCGCCTCGCCACCGGTCACTACGCGCGGGTTCGGCCCTGCGGCTCCGGTGAGGTGCTGCCGGTGCCCGGGGAGGGGGAAGGTCGCCACCAGCTGCTGCGCGGCCTCGACCCCCTCAAGGATCAGAGCTATTTCCTCTACGACCTCCCCCAGGCGGATCTCGCCCGGCTGGTCTTCCCCCTCGGTGAGCTGAACAAGCGCGACACCCGGGCCGAGGCGGCGCGGCTGGGCTTGCGAACCGCGCAGAAGCCGGAAAGTCAGGACCTCTGCCTGGCGGACCACCACGGCTCGATGCGAGCCTTCCTCGACGCCTACCTCCCGCCCCGCCCGGGCCAGATCGTCTTGGCGGACGGCACGGTGGTCGGTGAGCACGAGGGGGTCGAGCACTTCACCATCGGGCAGCGCAAGGGTCTGGGCGTGGCCTGGCGGGAGCCGCTGCATGTGGTGGCGATCGACGGGGCCATGAATCGGGTGGTGGTGGCCCCCCGCGATCAGGCCACCCGCTACGACTGCACGGTGGGGGCCGTGAACTGGGTGTCGATGGCGCCTCCGGCCGAGCCCTTGGAGGTTGCGGTTCAGGTGCGCTATCGCAGCGAAGCGGTCCCCGCCCGTCTTGTGCCCATGGAGCCCACCGCCGCGGATCACGAGGAGGAACGGCCCCACCGCTGCCGTTTGGAGTTCCGGGATCCTCAGTTCTCGATCACCCCGGGCCAAGCGGCGGTGTTCTATGCCGACGCCGCGCTGCTGGGGGGAGGGCTGATCCAACCTCACCCCTGACCCCCCTCACCAGTGAGGATCGATCGCCAGGGTTACCCTCAGCACCCCTGTCGGGCTGGGGGGAACCCGGGCGACGCAGGCCCGAACCACGCGACCCTCCACCTCGATTTCGCAGGCGCCGCAACTTCCCCCCAGGCAGCCGGTGGGGATGGCAATGCCGGCATCCCGGGCCGCCAGTAGCCAGTCGCTGCCCACCAACGCCCGGGTGGACCGGCCCTCTGGCCACTCGACGCGCAGGGACGGCATGGCGGGGTTCCGAGGGTAGGGCTCGTTCATTTCAGCAGGGGCGCCAGGTCTACATGGTGCTCAAACGCCTCGGCGAGGCGATCCAGTAGGGCCTGCCGCTGGCGGTGATGGTGGGGCTGCGCCTCGCTCAGGGCAGGGAGGCCGCGGCGGTTGCGCAGGCCGTTGAGCCAGCGGCGTCGCCAGGCCCCGTTTTCAAACACGCCGTGCAGATAGCTGCCGGCCACCAGCCCACCCTTCTCCCCCCAGGCCTGCCACCACCCCAACCCTTCCGCCTCGCAGAGCGGGGAGGCGTCGCAAGCACTGCGGCCGTGGTGCAGCTCGAAACCCTCCAGCGGCAGCCCCTCGCCAGCGGGCCAGAGGGAGCGGCTGCTTTGACGTCGAAGGGTTTTGTCGCCTGCGAAGCGGGTGTGAAGGGGAAGGAGGCCCAGGCCTGCCACCTCGGTGCAGCCGCTCCCCTCGAGGCCCTCTGGATCCGCCAGGCGGCGGCCCAGCATCTGTAAGCCCCCACAAAGGCCGAAGATCTGGCCCCCCTCCGCCAGGTAGCTGGTCAGCGCCTCGGCCATCCCGCTGGCCCGCAGCGCTGTGAGATCCCGCAGGGTTTGTTTGCTGCCCGGCAGGATCACCGCGTCGGGCGCGCCGAGCGGCTCCCCGGGGCGAAGCCAGCGCAGCTGCACGCTTCCCTCCGCCTCCAGGGGATCGAGATCGGAGAAGTTGCTCAGCGAGGGCAGACGCACCACCGCCAGGGTCAGTTCCGCTCCGCCCTTGCGGCTGCGGCGCTCCAAGAGGTCGAGGGAATCCTCCGGCGGGAACAACTCCTCCAACCAGGGCATCACCCCCAGCACCGGCACACCGGTGCGCCGCTCCAACCAGGTGCGCCCTTCGTCGAAGAGCTCGCGGCGGCCGCGAAATCGGTTGATCAAGATGCCCCGGATCAGGGGGCGTTCCACCGGTCGCAACAGCGCCAGGGTGCCCACCACCTGGGCGAAGACCCCGCCGCGCTCGATGTCGGTGACCAGCAAGCAGCGAGCTCGCAGGTACTGCGCCAGCCTCAGGTTGGTGAGGTCGCGGGCCTGCAGATTCATCTCCACGGGGCTGCCCGCCCCCTCCAGCACAAACCGCCCCTGGGGATGGGCGGCTCGCAGGGTCTCGAGGCCCTCGCGGATGGCTGCCCAACCGGGCCGAAACCAATCGCGGTAGTAATGCTCAGCCCGGGCCGATCCCACCGAGCGGCCCAGATGGATGACCTCGCTGCTGTGATCGCCGCGGGGTTTGAGCAGCACCGGGTTCATGGCCGCCACCGGCTCCAGCTCCGCGGCCCAGGCCTGCAGGGCTTGGGAGTAAGCCATCTCTCCACCACTCTCATCCACCCAGGCGTTCAAGCTCATGTTCTGACCCTTGAACGGCACGGGCTGCTCCCCGCGCCGCTGCAACACCCGGCAGAGGGCCGCGGCCATCAGCGATTTGCCCGCGCCACTGCTGGTGCCGAGCACCATGCAGGCGGGGGGAGGGCCAGGAACGGGGGCGATCAAAAGCGTGGCCGGTGGCGGCGGAGGCTCTCCAGAATTCGCTCCCGCAGGCCCGCCCGCGGCAGTTCTGCAGACCCGGTTCTCAACAGGGTGCGTCCCATCGGCGTCAGTCGCACCCGCTCGGTGAGGCCCTGGCCGTCCACCTCCCGGCGCAGCACCCCCAACTGGATGAGCCAGCGAAAGTGAGCCTCCGCCCGGCCATCTTCGAGGGGGGTGAACAGCAGGGCCGAACCGTCAGGGCGGACGCAGAGCTCCTTGGCGCTGATCGCCTTCTCCTCCACCTCCCTGTAGAACGCACGGCGAAAGGGCAGGCATCGCAGGGCGCGGCCTGCCCGTTCCAGGGCCCGCACCTCCCCTGCCGTGGGCTGGGGCGCAGCGTTGAAGGCGCCTGGGCGACTGGGGCTGGTGGGGGTCATCCCCCCATTCTGACCGGCTGCCCATCGGCTCGAATGGGGGTCATTCCGGGTAACTTCGATGCTCGTGCTCGCTTCCGCTTCCCCCGCCCGTCGGCGCTTGTTGGAGCAAGCGGCCATTCCCCACCGCGTCCAGGTGAGCGGTGTCGATGAGGCGAGCCTTCGCGACGAGGATCCGCGACGGCTCGTGCGCCGTCTGGCGGAGGCGAAAGCTTCGGCGGTGGCGTTGTCTCTCCGCGAGGCGGCCGAGGGGGTGCTGGGCTGCGATTCGCTGCTGGTGTTCGAGGGGGAGGTGTTCGGCAAGCCCGGGGATGCGGAGGAGGCAACCGCCCGCTGGCGGCGCATGGCGGGAGGCTGGGCCGAGCTGCATACGGGTCATTGCCTGCTAGGCCTTGCCGGCGGGGGGGAACGCAGCGAAACCGTGACGACGCGCGTGAAATTTGCTTCCCTCAGCGCCCCGGAGATCGAGGCTTATGTGGCGACGGGGGAGCCGCTGCAGTGCGCAGGGGGCTTCGCCCTGGAAGGGCGAGGGGGTGCCTTTGTGGAGAGGATTGAGGGCTGCTACAGCAATGTGATCGGCCTGAGTCTGCCGCTGTTGCGGCTCTGGCTCTCCGCAGCGGGCGGCGGGGGCTAACCCAGGGGCCATGGAACGGTCGCTGAGCTGGCTGGCGCTCGCCGGAAGAGCAGGGAAGCCCAGCGGAGCGCCCGAAGCCCGAAAAAAAAGCCCCCGCTGGGGGCGGGGGCAGAGAACACAGGAGGGCTCAGTCGAGATCTGGCATCGCCAGGGTGGGTTCGGCCTGACGGTCGATCCCCTTCTCGAAACCGGCTGCGGCAGCACGGGCGCGACCGGCGTGCCAGAGGTGTCCGACCAGGAAGAAGAAGGCCAACACAAACTGGGTGGAGGCCAGCCACTGGCGGATGTTCACGTAGTTCACCGAGTTGGGCTCGGTGATGATGCCGCCAACGGAATTGATGGAGGCGTTGGGAGCGTGGGTCATGTATTCCGCGGCCCGACGCACCTGCCAGGGCTGGATGTCATTTTGGAGCTTGTCCAGCGACAGTCCGTTGGGTCCGCGCAGGGGCTCCAGCCAGGGTCCACGGAAATCCCAGAAGCGCATGGTCTCCCCACCGAAAATGATCTCGCCGGAGGGGGAGCGCATCAGGTATTTGCCCAGGCCGGTCGGGCCCATCGCCGAGCCGATGTTGGCGCCGAGGCGTTGGTCGCGCACCAGGAAGGTGAAGCTCTGGGCTTGGGAGGCTTCAGCGTTGGTGGGGCCGTAGAACTCCGAGGGGTAGGCGGTGTTGTTGAACCAGATGTAGGCGGAAGCGATGAAGCTCATGAAGCTGAGCGCACCGAGGCTGTAGCTCAGGTAAGCCTCACCGTTCCAGATGAAGGCGCGACGCACCCAGCCAAAGGGCTTGGTGATGACGTGCCAGATGCCTCCAAAGATGCAAATCAACCCAATCCAGATGTGACCACCGATGATGTCTTCCATCGAATCCACCCCGATAATCCAGCCCTCTCCTCCAAAGGGAGCGCGGAAGAGGTAGCCGAAGATGACGGCAGGGGATAGGGTGGGATTGGTGATCAGGCGGACGTCGCCACCACCCGGTGCCCAGGTGTCATAGACACCGCCAAAGAACATCGCCTTGAAGACCAGCAGCAGAGCCCCTACACCCAGGAGGATGAGGTGGTAGCCGATGATGTTGGTCATCTGGTTTTTGTCACGCCAATCCTGAGAGAAGAACGTGGAGTAGTTCTCCAGAATTTCCGGACCGCGCAGGGCGTGGTAGAGCCCGCCCAGACCCAGCACGGCGGAGCTGATCAAGTGAAGCACCCCAACCACGAAGAAGGGGTACAAATTTGTGACCTCGCCGCCGGGGCCAACCCCGTAGCCAAGGGTGGCCACATGGGGGAACAGGATCAATCCCTGCTCGTACATCGGCTTGTCAAAGGTGAAGTGACTCACCTCGAAAAGCATCATGGCTCCTGCCCAGAACACCATCAAGCCGGCATGGGCGACATGGGCGCCAAGCAGACGGCCAGACAAGTTGATGAGACGAGCATTACCCGCCCACCAGGCATAGCCGGTGGAGTCGAGGTCTTTGCCCCCGACTGAGATCAGGCCAGAATTAAAGGGCGTTTCCACGGGGCAGTACCTCTTCAGGGAAGACGAAGTTTTCGTGCGGCTGGTCGGCGGGGGCCATCCAGGCGCGCAGGCCTTCGTTGAGCAGGATGTTTTTGGTGTAGAAGGTCTCGAACTCGGGATCTTCCGCAGCCCGGATCTCCTGGCTCACGAAGTCATAGGCCCGCAGGTTGAGGGCCAAGCCAATGATGCCGATGCTGCTGGTCCACAGACCCATCACCGGCACGAACAGCATGAAGAAGTGCAGCCAGCGCTTGTTGGAGAAGGCGATGCCGAAGATCTGACTCCAAAAGCGATTGGCGGTGACCATGGAATAGGTCTCCTCCTCCTGGGTGGGCTCGAACGCCCGGAAGGTGTTGGCCTGCTCGCTGTCCTCGAACAGGGTGTTCTCCACCGTGGCTCCGTGGATGGCGCACAGCAGCGCACCGCCGAGGATGCCAGCCACTCCCATCATGTGGAAGGGGTTGAGGGTCCAGTTGTGGAAGCCCTGCAGGAACAGCAGGAAGCGGAAGATGGCCGCCACCCCGAAGCTGGGGGCGAAGAACCAGGAGCTCTGGCCCAGCGGGTACATCAGGAACACGCTCACGAACACCGCGATCGGACCCGAGAAGGCGATGGCGTTGTACGGGCGGATGCCCACCAGGCGGGCGATCTCGAACTGGCGGAGCATGAAGCCGATCAGCCCGAAAGCGCCGTGAAGGGCGACGAACGGCCAGAGGCCGCCGAGCTGGCACCAGCGCACGAAGTCGCCCTGGGCCTCGGGGCCCCAGAGCAGGAGCAGGCTGTGGCCCATGGCGTCAGCGGGGGTGCTGACAGCGGCGGTGAGGAAGTTGCAACCCTCGAGGTACGAAGAGGCGATGCCGTGGGTGTACCAGGAGGTGACGAAGGTGGTGCCGGTGAGCCAGCCACCCAGCGCCAGGTAGGCGCAGGGGAACAGCAGCAGACCGGACCAGCCCACGAAAACGAAGCGGTCGCGCTTGAGCCAGTCATCGAGGACGTCGAACCATCCCCGCTGGGGCAAGCGCCCTGCAGCGATCGTCATGAGTGGTAGCGGTGCGGGAATCCCCGCGGAGCTGTGGATACCGGGCGATGGTAACAATCCCGCACCAACCTCTGCGTCGGGACGACATGCGCTGAAACGGCCGGCCGCGACAGCCTTCTAGGTATTTATTCCGGTTTCCGCCTCCGGCCGGTGCCGCCACAGTCCAGGATGGGCGCCTTCGCCGTTTCCGCCCGTCGATGGCGTCCTCCTCCGCCCCCTCCACCCCTGGTGCCTCCAGCTCCGTCCTGGAGGAACCCGTTCTCGGATCCCGTCGCCTCTCCAACCTGCTGGTGGCCGTGGCGGTCAGCCTGGGGGGCGTGGGCTTCCTGCTCACCAGCGCCTCCTCCCGCCTGGGGCGGGATCTCCTGCCGATCGGCCATCCGGCCGAGCTGGTCTGGGTGCCCCAGGGATTGGTGATGGGCCTCTACGGTCTGGCCGCCGTGCTGCTGGCGACCTACCTGTGGGCTGTCATCGGCCTCGATGTCGGATCCGGCACCAACCGCTTCGACCGCTCCAGGGGGGAAGCCGTGATCAGTCGCCAGGGCTTCCGCCAGCGCATCGAGGTGACCATTCCCCTGCGGGACATTCAAGCGGTGAAGGTGGAGATCCGGGAGGGTCTGAGCCCGCGCCGCCGTCTGGCCCTGCGCATCCAGGGTCGTCGTGAACTGCCCCTGAGCCGGGTGGGGGAGCCGATCCCCCTGGCCGAACTGGAAATGGCCGGCGCCCGTCTCGCCCGCTTCCTCGGCGTCCCCCTCGAAGGCCTCTAGATCGCCGCGGCAACCGGGTATTGGGTTTCCTGCACCCCCGACGGATTCCCTGCCCACTGGGATGATGGCCCCCAGAGTTCCCCCCCGCGTGTCCTTCCCCTTGCCCCGCTTCGGCCCCTGGCGTCTGCTGCTGGCGGCGCTTCTCCTTCTCTCCCCCTTCTCCCTGGCGGCCTGCGCCGACGACGGGGGCCGCCAGCCCCTGGGCTGCGGCCGTTCCCCTGTTCCCTGCCTGCAGGGAACAGCCGTGGTGCTTCTGGAGACCAGCCGTGGCCCGGTGGAGATCTCCCTGGACGGCAAGGACGCTCCCCTGACGGCGGGGAACTTCGTCGACCTTGTGGGACGCGGCGTCTACAACAACACCGTTTTTCACCGCGTCGTGCGCGAGCCGGTGCCCTTTGTGGTGCAGGGGGGCGACCCGAGCAGCGCAGACCCCAAGGTGCCACCCAGTCAGTATGGCACCGGCAGCTTCGTCGATCCGGCCACCGGGGAAGCGCGGATGATCCCCCTGGAGATCGGGCTCCAGGGAGGGGGAGAGCCCCGCTACGGCGAAGAGCTCACCGCCCCCTCGATCAGTCGCCAGCTGCGCCTCAGCCACCAGCGCGGGGCTGTGGCGATGGCCCGCTCCAGCGAACCCAATTCCGCTAGCGCGCAGTTCTACATCGCCCTGGAGGCCTTGCCGGAGCTGGATGGCCGCTATGCGGTCTTCGGTCGCGTCCGCAAGGGGATGGAGGTGGTCGACCGCATTCAGCAGGGGGACCGGCTGCTGCGCGCCAAGGTGATCGAAGGGGGGCTTTTGGTGAAGGGCAAGCCCTAGGCCGGAACGCGCTTCTCGGAGCTGGTGGCCTTCAGCCACTCGGTGTTGACGCCGGAAGCCCGCTCCAGGGCCACCTTGCCGGTGCGCGCGATCTCCAGGATGCCGAAACCCTCCAGCAACCGCTCCAGAGCCACGAGTTTTCCAGGGTCGCCCACCACCTCGAGCGTGAGGGCGTCGTCGGCGACATCCACCACCTTGGCCCGGAACACCTGCACAAGATCGAAAATCGCGCCACGGTTCTGGGCCGGTGCCGCCACCTTGAGCAGCATCAGTTCCCGTTCCACGGCGGGGCTGGTCGTCAGATCCACCACACCGAGCACGTTGATCAGCTTGTCGAGCTGCTTGGTCATCTGCTCGAGGGTGTGGTCGTCTCCTTCAACCACCATCGTCAGCCTCGAAACCCCGCGGTTTTCTGCCGGACCCACCGCAAGGCTCTCGATGTTGAAGCCGCGGCGCGCAAACAGCCCGGAGATTCGGCTGAGGGCGCCGGATTCGTCCTCCACCAGCACCGAGAGGGTGTGCTTCATGCCTGGGGGCCCGCTGCGGGCGCGGTCAAGGGGGGTCGGTTCAAAGGTACGCGTCCGGCCTTGCCGCTGTCGCCGGATTCCAGGCTCTCCAGCCAGGTGAGTAGCAGATCGTTGAAGGCCCCGGCCGCTTCGTCGTGGGCGCAATGACCTGCCTGGTCGAGCACCGCCAGGGGAAGGTCGCTCCGCAGGCGCCGGACCTGGTGGGCCACCTCCAAGGGCACCAGCCGGTCGCATCGACCCCAGACCAGCAGAAGCGGCTGGCGCAGCCGCGCCAGCAGCGCCGGTGCCGTGGCGCCATGGGGGCGGAGGGCCATGGCGATGCTCATCGCCCGCAGGGCGCGCACGGCGCCGGGTCGTTGCGCCGGGCGGGCGATCACCCGGCGCAGCTCCCGGTCGCCGATCACCCGCTGGTGATAAGCCGACTGGATGCCCAGGTCCAACAGGGGGGTCCGGGCGAGGAGGGGCACCACCACCTCCAGGGGCAGCAGCCGGCAGAGCGCAGAGATCAGGCCGCGCCGCCAGCGCCGCCACCAGGGCCGCCGCCGCGAGGGCCGGGTGGAACCTCCGGCCATTGGGGCCAGGAGGGCGGGATCCGGGAGGGGCGCCGCCACCACCGCCCGCACCCAGCGGGGAAAAAAAACACCGCAGCTCAGGGCGACCAGTCCGCCGAGGGAATGACCCACGAGCACCGCTGGCGCCTGCACCACCTGTTCGAGAAAGGCCTGAAGCTGGCGGGCCCACAGGCGGTTGTCGAGGCGCAGGGCCGGTTGGCTGGAGGCGCCGAAGCCGAGCAGGTCGAGCCCGTAGACGCACCAGCCGGCGGAGGCGAGGGCGCCGGCGTTGCGGCGCCAGTGGCCGCTGCCGGCACCGAAGCCGTGGAGCAACACCAGGGGCGGATGGCGGGGGTCGCCGAGCACCCGCCAGTGACAACCATGGCCACGCCAGAGCCACTGACCGTGGCGCCCCCATTCGCTCCCTTCGCCGGGACCCCGGTCCGCGGCCGGCGCCCCGGCAGGCTGGAGGGGATGCTGAGGCGAGAGGGGGGGCAAGCCGGGCGGTGCAAGGGAACCAACTTCACTATTGCGAAGGCCTGGTGCAGGTGCGCACCGGAAGCGGCTTCTTCCGGCCGGATTCCCGCCCGTCCCGCGACTTCGGCGTCCTGCTGGTGCGGGTTCTTGCCCGTGCGGGGCCCGTGCGGGTGCTCGATGGGCTGGCCGGTTGCGGAATCCGCGCTCTGCGCTGTGCGGTGGAGGGGGGGGCCACGGATGTTTGGGCCAACGATGCCGACCCCGACCGTCTGCCCCTGCTCCACGCCAACTTCGCCGCCGCTCCCCCAGCGGTGACCTGTCGGCTCGGGGCAGAGACCCTGCAACGGCTCCTGGCCGGCTGTCTGGACAGACGGGAACGCTTCGAATGGGTGGATCTGGATGCCTTTGGCTCGCCGAGCGCCCTGCTGCCCCTGGCCCTGGAGGCGGTGGCGTTCGGGGGGATGCTCTATCTGGCCAGCACAGACGGCCGCTCCCCCACCGGCCATGACCGACCGGCGGCGGTACGCCGATTGGGGGCGGCCGCCCGCGCCCATCCCGCCAGCTGGGAACTGGCCCTGCGCCTGCAGATCGGCTGCCTGGCCCGCGCCGCCTGGGCCCTCGGCCGCGGCCTCGAACCCGTGCTGAGCTTCAGTGAAGGGCGCACCTTCCGCACCGTTGTGCGGGTGCGGCGCCAACCCGCCCCTGGCGAGGAGCGGCTCCTGGGGATGCTCGCCCATTGCCACGGCTGCGGCGACCAGCAGGAACAGAGCCTGCTGCGCCTGGGGCGCTGGGCTCCCTGCGCCTGTGGCGGCGAGGCCCCTCCCCTGGCCGTCAGCGGCCCCCTCTGGCTGGGCCCGCTCCAGGAGCCCGCCAGCTTGGCGGCGATGCTGGAGGAGGCCGAGAACTCTCCCCTCACCCTGGCATCAGCGGGGCGGGGCTTGTTGGAGCGCCTGCTGGCGGATCCAGGGGAGCCCGCCCGCTGCTGGCCCACCGCCCTGATCGGCCGGCACCTCCGCCAGGGGCCTCCCTCCTTGGAGCGTCTGGTGGCGCAGCTGCGGGCGGGGGGCTGGCGGGCCGGCGCCAGCGGGGTGATGGCTGGCCAGCTGCGCAGTGACGCCCCCTGGCCGCTGATTGTTGCAACCGCAAAGGCCGGAGGTGGTTTCGACCCTGCTAGACAAGGGCCCGTTCCCGCCCGCCCTCCGCGCGTCCATGGCCTCTGAAATCTTCGGCACCGCCGCCCTCTTCTGGGTGCTGATCCCCGTGGGACTGGCGGGTGGCGCCCTGCTGCTGAAACTTCTCAAGGATTGAGCCCGGTCGTTTCGCGACCGGAACGGCCGCCCCTTAGGCTCGCCCGGTTCCGGATCGCCCTTTCATGCAGGTTCTGGTCGTCGGCGCCACGGGGACCCTCGGGCGTCAGATCGCCCGCCGTGCCCTCGATGCCGGTCACGATGTGCGCTGCATGGTGCGCTCCCCGCGCAAGGCTGCCTTCCTTCAGGAGTGGGGTTGCGAGTTGACCCGGGGAGATCTGCTCGAACCCGACAGCCTCGACTACGCCCTCGAAGGCCAGGATGCGGTGATCGATGCCGCCACAGCCCGGGCTGGCGACCCGATGAGCTGTTACGACATCGATTGGACGGGCAAGCAGAACCTCTTCGCCGCCTGCGGGCGCGCCTCTCTCCGGCGGGTTGTGTTCATCTCCCTCCTCAACGCCGACCACCACCGGGCCGTGCCGCTGATGGACATCAAAGCCTGCACCGAAGACTGGCTGCAGGCCTCGGATCTCGATTACACAGTGCTGCGCTGTGCGGGCTTCATGCAGGGCTTGATCAGTCAGTTCGCCATCCCGGTGCTGGAGAGCCAGACCGTATGGGTGAGCGGAACGCCGACGCCGATCGCCTACATGAATACCCAGGACGTCGCCCGTTTTGCCGTGGCGGCCCTGGAGCGACCCCAGACCCTGCGCCGGTCCTTCCCGGTGGTGGGTCCGAAGGCCTGGACCACCGGCGAGATCACCCAGCTCTGCGAGCGCTTCAGCGGCAAGGAGGCTCGGCTGGTGCGGGTGCCGCCGGTCTTGATGCAGCTCATGCAGGGCCTGACGAGCTTCTTTGCTGGCAGCCTCAATGTGGCCGAGCGCCTGGCCTTCGCTGAGGTGGTGAGTGCTGGCCTGGCCTTCGACGCCCCCATGGAGGAGAGCTACGAAGCCTTTGGCCTCGATCCTGCCGAGACCACCGATCTGGCGGATTATCTGAAGGAGTACTACGACACGATCCTCAAGCGCCTGCGGGAGATGGAGGCCGACCTCGACAAGGACGCTAAAAAGAAGCTGCCGTTCTAAACGGCGCTCCGCCCGTGGCGGCCAGGTGGGTACTGGCATACCATGAACGCCGTGTTGGTTTTGCCGGCCATGGCCATCGCCCAGATCAAAAACCTCCAACGCCGTCTGGTCAACCTCGAGCAGGAGGCGGCCGCCGAGCTCAGCCGCGCCTGCGGCCACGATCTTTGGACCTCTCTCGGCTTCGATGCCCTCGACAGCCTGGAGGATCCGGATCGTCGGGCCCGCGCCAACTACTACTACGGCCAGCTGCAGACAGCCCGGGAACTGAGGGAATCCCTGGCCTGAGTGGCCCCGCTTATCCCCGGCGTCCCTCCCCCAGCCGCCGCAGCCTCCCCGCTTCCTCCGCGGTCACCTCGCGCCAGCGCCCTGCGCTCAGGCCCTCCAGGTGGAGCGCAGGGCCTCCATCCATCAGATCCATCGCCGTGCGCACCAAGCGCAGCGTGGGCAGGCCCACCGCAGCGGTCATGCGGCGCACCTGCCGGTTGCGCCCCTCCCGCAACTCCACTTTCAGCCAAGCCGTCGGCACCGTCAGGCGATGGCGGATCGGGGGCTGCCGCTCCGGCAGGTCCGGCGCCTCCACCCGCTCCACCCGGGCGGGCAAGGTGAGTCGACCTTGGATGCGCACCCCCTGGCGCAGGCGGGAGAGGGCGGCCTCCGTGGGGTTCCCCTCCACCTGCACGAGGTACTGGCGCCAGTGCCCGAAGCGCGGATCGGTGAGCCGTTGTTGCACACGACCCTCGTCGGTGAGAAGCAGCAGCCCCTCACTGTCCGCGTCCAGTCGGCCGGCGGCGTACACCCCGGGCCACGGGATCCAGGAGGCCAGGCAGTCCCAGCGGCTGCCCGGCTCCGGCGTGAACTGGCTCAGCACCCCGTAGGGTTTGTGGAATAGCAGGCAGGTCACCGCCAGGGCCACCCCGGGGGGAGCAGGCTCTCAGCTGCTCTGCCGAATTCGCCAAAGATTCACCACGCCGATCGAGATCAGCAACAGGCCCAGGTCGAGGGAGAGCGGCGGCAGGATCATCCGTGGGCGGCGGGGAGGCAGACCCTACCGCGGGGAATCGGCCAGGGCGGTGACGGCCGGATGGGTCTGGCTCCGGGGGGGCCGCGAGGCTTGGCCCCTACAGTGGGGGATGAGTGAAGTCCTCCACGCTTGCCCGCATGATCGAAACGTCCGGTGTGATCGAGAAAGAACAGGGAAACGGGTTCTATCTGGTCACCCTCGAGCAGCCTGCCGGACACCAGTGCCTCTGCCGGGCAGCGGGCAAGCTCACCAAGTTCCGGATCAAGCTGCTGGCGGGAGACAAGGTGCTGGTGGAAATCAGTCCCTATGACCTCTCCCGCGGCCGCATCACCTACAGGGAGCGCAACGCTGGGGCCACCGGTCCCCGCCCCGGCGGCAACCGCCCTGGCGGCCCCCGCCGGCGTTGAGGGAGCCCTCCCTCAGGCCCGTACCCCCAGCAGGGATTCGATGGCGCTGCGGAACTCGCTGCGCTGTTTGACGCCCCGCCAGGTTTGGAGCAGCTCTTTGTCGAGAAACAACTGCACGGTTGGCGTGCCGGTGACCCCAGCCTGCTCGGCAATGCCAGGTTCGGCTTCAATGTTGATCTCCACGCCCTGGGCACGGGGCTTCAGTTCGTCCAGCACCCGCTTGAGCTGAGGCTTGAGCACATGGCAGGGCCCGCAGCTCGGGGAGGTGTAGACCACCAGCAGCGGCCTCCGGCTTTCGTGGTAAAGCTTGCGCAAGGCGTAGCTGCCCTTTTGCCAGACGGCATCGGGATCAAAGTTGGCCTCGTCGCTCTCGGCGGTGGGCTTGGGTTCGCCCACCGCAGCGGGCTCCACCGGGTCGTGGCTGACCGTGACCGCCAGGCCGTGGTGGCTGAGCCAGCGCTCGGCCGCTAGAGCCGCCTGGCAACCGCTGCCAGCGGCGGTGATCCCCTGGCGCCATTCGGCGTCGGCGACGTCACCGGCGGCATAGACCCCGTCGATCGAGGTTTCCGGCCGCCCGGGCTGGGTGACCAGGTATCCCTTGTCATCCAGTGCCAGCTGCCCCCGCACCAGGCGGGTGTTGGGGGTGTGACCGATCGCGTAGAAGAGCCCCTTGATCGCCAACGGCTCGGGTGCGCCGCCGCGGGGATCCTGCAGCTGGATGGTCTCGAGCCAGTCACCGCCAGCCACATCGATCACCTGGCGGTTCCAATGCACCGTGATCGCAGGGTTGGCCAGGACCCGATCCGCCATCGCTGCGCTGGCCCGCAGCCGATCGCTGCGCACGATCAGATGGACGCGGCTGCCGTACTTGGTGAGGTAGACCGCCTCCTCGCAGGCGGAGTCCCCCCCACCCACCACCGCCAGCTCCGCGTTGCGGAATTGGGCCGTGGCACCGTCGCAAATGGCACAGGCGCTGATGCCATGGCTCCAGAAGCGTGCCTCCTGGGGGAGGTCCAGACGGTTGGCGCTGGCACCGGTGGCCAGGATCAAGGAGTGGGCCTCGATCGTCTGGCCCTCGGCCGTGAGGCGGAAGGGACGCTGGCTCAAATCGATCGACTCCGCGTCGGCCTCCAGCAGACGGGTGCCCCAGCGCAGGGCCTGGGCCTTGCAGCGATCCATCAACTCCGGGCCGAGGATCCCATCTGGAAATCCCGGGAAGTTTTCCACATGGGTGGTGGTCATCAGCTGGCCTCCCGGGATGCCCCCGTCCTGAAAGCCTGTGATCAGGAGGGGACGCAAATTGGCCCGTGCGGCATAGATGGCCGCCGTGAACCCCGCGGGGCCGGAGCCCACGATCACCAGGTTTTCCACGGAGTGAGGGGCTTGGGATGGGGCGAGCACCGTGGGGGACTCGGAATGGGGACTTCCCTCGACCATGGCTCTAAGACGGAATGACTATGAGATGAGCCTAGGGGATGGTGGGCGTCGTCGCGTGGGGGCGGGCCCCAGGGGCGGGCGGCCTGTGTGAAGCCGCGTAAAGCTTTTGGCCCCGGCTCCGCCCTGGCGATCTGTTCCTATAGATTTGGTTCAGATTTCCAGGAGTCCGTCGGTTTCCGGCCGCTTCGTTGGATCCAGGGAGCGCGGCACCATCAGCAGGTTGGCCTGGAGGATCTCTGGATGATCCTCCAGGCAGAGCAGCCATTCCCGAAATTCTTCGCTGAGGGCGAAGCTCTCCTCGTAGAGCTCGCGGCTGTCGAGCACAGCCCGCCGAGCCAGCGCCCAGCAGACAGCCACCTCGAGGCGGCGATGCAGGAAAGGGGGAAGTCCATCCCCAGGGTCGCGGCGATGGGGTTCCGGTGTGGGATCGCCGCCAGGTCGACGGTTGCTTTCGATCGTCAACGCCTTCCCCCAGATGGCCCACAGGTTGGCGCTTGGCGGGGCCTTCGATGGTGTTGGTTGACACAACGTCGTACGAGGAGCTCCAGATTTGAGTAATATCCACTCCTCCCGGTGAATTGTTTGCCTTTTTAGAACCTTGCCCCAGGTTTTCCCCGCAGGCCCTGACGGCCTAGTTCGGTCGCGTCAGAAAGCTGGGCAACTGGGGCCCCCGCAGGCGGATCAAAGCTCCAGCCACATCCGTCAGGGCTTCCAAACTCGGGTAATGCCCCGGGCTGCTCCCCCCGAAGCCCGGATCCCCCGGGGAATCCTTGGCCGGGGGCCGCAGCCAGTACGGTTCACTGATCGACCAGCGGCGGGCGTACTGCATCAGCAGCGGATCCGCCGGGGCAAAGATGTAGGAGGGGTGCCGCGGCACCGGTTCCCGTTCCCCTTGCGGGCTGTCCATCCGTACAGCCCGGGTGATGGCTTGCAGGAAACGGCTGCGCGTAACAATGGTTGTGAGATACACCACCACCCGGATGCGGGGGGCGTCAAACCCCTCGGAGCACATGTCGATGCTCACCAACCAGTCGGCCTCGCCCCCGCGAAAGTCCGCGAGCTGGCTGGCAGCGGCGGGATCCTGGGAATGCACCAGAAGCACTCGCCCCCCCTGCTGCCCCAGCCGCTGGCTGATGGAGCGGGCATGGGCGATGTCGCGGGCGATGACAAGCCCGCCGGCAGCCGGATGCTCCCGACGCACCCGCTCCAGCTGCCGCTGAGCCTTCTGAAGCAGCTCCCGGGCGATACCCCCCCCATCCGCTAGGCGGATCGAGCGCCGCAGGTTGCGGGCCCGCCAGCTTTCCCGAAGCTCGGAAGAAAGCAGCGAGGCTTCGCCGTCGGTGCCCCCCTGTCCAGTGCCTTGGTGTCCGTGCTCGACGGTGCCGTCCTGGAAACGGAATTCCAGGGGCCGCACATCCCCCGCCGCGATCAGTTCCTGCGGCTCTACGCAGAGGTCGGGCACGATGCGCTCGCCGGTCTCCCCCCGATCCCGCACCGGCAGGCGCCTGGCGGCGCAGAAGGCCAGGTTGTCGGCGCGAAAGGGAGTGCCCGAGAGCCCCAGTCGCACCCGGGCGCTGCGGCTGAGGTGGGTGAAGGCAGGCCCCCAGGCACTGGCCTCCGGTTCCTCAGGATCGACCCCCAGGTGGTGAACCTCATCGGCGATCGCCAGCCAGGGCCTCCCCGCCAGCGCCCGCCCCAGCTCCTGCTCCAGCCGAACCCGGTGGCGGGCGGCGCTCTGGTAGCTCACCAACAGCCCCCCGGCCGCTCCCACGCCCGAACGGGGATCCCAGGTGACGAGTTCCAGGTCGAGCCGGTGGGCCGCCGCCTGCCACTGGCGCGCGATCGAGCTGCGATGGCAGAAGACGAGGAAGCCCTCCAGCCGACCTTCGCGCCGCAGCTGGGAGAAGGCCAGCAGGGCTCCCAGGGTCTTGCCCGCTCCGGGCCCGGCATGAAGAAGCACGTCCTCGCCCAGGGGCCCCGCCTGCACCAGCCGGGCTCGCAGCAACTGGATCAGCTGGCGCTGCCACTGCCGCGGCTGCAGCGGGGAGCCGGCTGGATCCCCGGGCGGGCGGGGGGGCACGCCGAGGGCGAAGGAGGGAGCGGGCATGGGCGATCCTCTCGACCAACTTCGACGGACCCGACGAAGTTAGGTAAGGATTCCGATGGGCATAGCCCCGGCAGTTCCTACCTTCCGGCCATCCGCCTGTCGGCCCTCCCCATGGCCATGCCCCGCGAGTCGGTTCCCAACCCCCGTTGCCACCTGGAGCGCTGCTGGGCGCAGGAGTGCGACATCGACCCGATGATCCTGCGGTTGCGCTGGCTGCGGCGACTCGGGTCCCTGCCCCAGGCCCGCAGCCTGGAGCAGGAACTCCTGCCCTTGTTCTGAAGGGTTCAGCCCTGCTGAGGCGTCAGCCCATGGCCTCGGCGTGGTTCACCAGCAGGTGCTCCACCTGGCGCAGATCCTGCAGGGCCCCCTCCCGGGCCTGCGCGAAATCGCCGCCACTGTCCTCCAGCAGCTCCATCGCCAGGCGGTCCACCAGGTCTTCGCGCTCCCGCTGCAGCCAGCCGAGCACCTCCTGCTCGATCAGCCAGCGCACGCCACGGCCGCTTTGGGGGTTCCGCCCCGCCTCCGCCAGGGTGCCCTGCACCAGCTCCTTCACAAACAGACGCTGCACCTCGTGGCTGCGCAGGAAGCTCTCCATGGCATTGATCGCCCCATCGACCACGGTGCGCTCCACCTCGGCCGGCGTTTCGGCGAGCTTGAATTCCCAGTCGAGGTGGCGACGCTGCCAGCCGTGCTGGTGCATGGTCGGCATCACGGTTTGGCTGAAGCTGTCCACCGAGATTTCGTAGATGCGCTCGGCCAGCCGTTCGCACCACTGGGGGCCGTGGGAATCGAGGTTGCGGCGCACATCCTCCACGGCCACGGCATGGCCGCCATGGTGGCTGTGGCAGACGCCGTCGGGGCATTCGAGGGCGGAGAGGGCCATCGCGGGGATCGCAGCACAGGAACCCAAGCCCTAGCCAGTGGTTGGCGCTCCGGCCTCCGGCCTTCCGAAAATCTGCGCATTCCGCCCACCCTTTCCCCACCCGTCCCGGGAACGGGGCGGTTCCCCTGTGGGGGAGTCCGCACATTGGCTTCCGATGGCTTGTCGGCACGGCGGCGGTTTGCCTAACCAGGGAAGGAGAACCCTGGGCTGAGGAGAAACCGTTGCCGACATTGCTGATCCCCCGGGAGTGGGTACCGGGTGAACGACGGGTGGCCGCAACGCCGGAAACCGTGCGCCGTCTGCTGTCGCGGGGATTCACGGTGCAGGTCGAGCGCGAGGCCGGCCTGGCGGCCGGCTTCCCGGATCACGACTACGCGGAGTCCGGCGCTGAACTCGCCGAAACGGCGGCCTGGGACCAGGTCGATGGCGTCCTGTGCGTCCAAACCCCAGCGGAGGGGCACCTGCTCCGTCTGCGGGAAGGGGCCTTGTTGGCGGGTCTGCTGGCTCCCCATGGGGCCACGAAGCTGATCGAGCTCCTGCGCGATCGCCGCACCTCGGCCATCGCCCTGGAACTGCTGCCGCGCATCAGCCGCGCCCAGCCCATGGACGTTCTTTCCTCCCAAGCCAACATCGCGGGCTACAAGGCGGTTCTTCTGGCCGCCGCCGCCCTGGATCGCTACGTACCGATGCTGATGACGGCGGCGGGCACGATTCAGCCCGCCCGGGTGCTGATCCTCGGGGCTGGCGTCGCCGGTCTGCAGGCCCTGGCCACGGCCCGGCGTCTCGGCGGTGTGGTTTACGTCTCCGATGTGCGGGAGGCGGCTCGCGAGCAGGTGGAATCCCTCGGCGGCCGCTTCATCGATCCTCCCGCGCAGGAGGAGCGCCCCGCGGAGGTGGGGGGCTACGCCCGCCAGGCCAGCGAAGCCTTCCTCGCCGCCCAACGCCGCCAGCTGGGCGAACAGTTGGCTCTGGCCGACATGGTGATCTGCACCGCCCAGGTGCCCGGCCGTCCCGCCCCGCGCCTGATCGACGAAACCATGCTCAACGGCATGCGCCCCGGGGCGGTGGTGGTGGATCTGGCCGTGGCCCAGGGGGGCAACTGCTTCGGCACCCTTCCCGGGGAGACCGTGATTCGCCGCGGTGTGCAGCTGATCGGGGCTGATGCCCTGCCCAGCAGCGTGCCCAACCACGCCAGCGCCCTCTATGCCCGCAACCTGGCGTCCCTGATCGAGCACCTGCACGATCCGGAGCAACCCGGCGGCCTTCGCCTGGATCCTGAGGATCCGATCCTCGCCGGCTGCCTCCTCAGCCATGCCGGACAGTGCCGCCGGGAGGACGTGGTGAACCCCGCCAGCCGCGCCGCCAACACCATCACCCCCACCGCCACCCCCGCGCCCTCCGCCGCATGAGCTCCCTCTCCCAGGCCCTGTGGGTGCTGCTGCTCGGCAGCCTCCTCGGTCTCGAACTGATCGGCAAGGTTCCCCCCACCCTGCACACCCCCTTGATGTCTGGCGCCAACGCGATCAGCGGCATCACGGTGCTGGCCTCCCTCACCCTCATCCAGAAAGCCGGAGACAACCAGACGCTGTTGGTGATCGCGGCCCTCTCGCTGGGCTTTGCCCTCTACAACGTGATCGGAGGCTTCTTGGTCACCGATCGGATGCTCGCCATGTTCCGCCGCCGCTGACGCCCCCGCCCATGCCTCTTTTCCTGGCCTTCTCCTTCCCCGCCGGTCTGCTCTCCGGTGACGGGATCCCCCAGCTGATCGACCTGACGGCTGTTCTGCTTCTCGCCCTGGGCATCAAGGGCCTCTCGAAGGTCCGCTCGGCCCGTGCCGCCAACGGTCTGGCGGCCCTGGCCATGGGCCTGGCGGTGCTGGGACTGCTGTTGCAGATCCGGCCCGATCCCCAGGCCTGGCTCTGGATCGCCGTTGGCACGGGCGTCGGTGCTCTTGCCGGCCTGATCACCGCCCAGCGGGTGCCGATGACGGCGATGCCCGAAACGGTGGCCCTCTTCAACGGCTGTGGCGGCATGGCCTCGCTGCTTGTGGCGGTGGGTGTGGCCCTGTTCGATGCCGATGCCGCCGATCCGGTGGCCCTGATCTCCATCGCCATTTCCGTCTTCGTCGGGGCGATCACCTTCAGCGGCTCGATCGTGGCGATGGCCAAGCTGCAGGGTTGGCTAGACACCCCGGCTTGGACCCAGAGTCGCTGGCGCCATGCCATCAACATCTCCCTGGCCGTCGCCTCGCTGGTGGGGTCTGTGCTGCTGCTCTCCGATCCGGCGGGCTTGCCCCTTTGGGTGCTGGTGGCCAGCTCCAGCCTGCTCGGGGTGGGGGTCACCCTGCCGATCGGCGGTGCCGACATGCCGGTGGTGATCTCCCTGCTCAACTCCTACTCCGGGGTGGCGGCAGCGGCGGCGGGTTTTGTGGTGGGCAGCCAGCTGCTGATCGTGGCCGGGGCGATGGTGGGAGCGGCGGGCTTGATCCTCACCCAGGTGATGTGCACGGCGATGAACCGCTCCCTCGTGTCGGTGCTGTTCGGAGGGGCCCTCGGCGCCACGGGTGGCGGCGGTGGGGCCTCAGCGGGAGCGGCGGCGGACTACAGCCGCATCACCAGTTGCAGCCCCGAGGAGTGCGCCATGGCCCTGGAGGTGGCCGAACGGGTGGTGTTCGTCCCCGGCTACGGCCTGGCCGTGGCCCAGGCCCAGCACGCTCTGCGGGAGCTGGCCAAGCTGCTGGAGGCCCATGGGGTGGAGGTGAGCTACGCCATTCATCCTGTGGCGGGCCGCATGCCTGGCCACATGAATGTGTTGCTGGCGGAGGCGGATGTCCCCTACGAGCAGCTGCTGGAGATGGACACCATCAATCCGGAGTTCCCCCGCACCGATGTGGTGATCGTGCTCGGTGCCAATGACGTGGTCAACCCCCAGGCCAAGACCGATCCGAGCAGCCCCCTCTACGGCATGCCCGTGCTCGAGGTGGACCAGGCACGGCAGGTGTTCGTGGTGAAGCGCAGCCTTGGAGCCGGTTATGCCGGCATCGCCAACGCCCTGTTCGAGCTCCCCCAGACCGCCATGGTCTTCGGAGACGCCAAGGCGGTGCTCAACGGTCTCCTTGCAGAACTGCGGGAGATGGGGGTGGGTAAGGCGCCGGCTAAGCCCCCCGCCCGACAGCCCGTGGCGGCCTGAGCGGAGGGCGGCTTCCCCCTCTGCGAGCGCTCTTTCTCCTTGCCCGAAACGCCCCCATCCCTCGCCACCTCCCTGGGCTTGCCGCCCTTTCGGGAGAGGCGTCCCTGGTGGGGGCCCGATCTGCAGACCCTCTGCGACACCCTGCGGCCGCTGGCCCTCCCCCCCGATCGCTCCATCCCGGTGCGGATCGATATCGGAGGTGGGGAGCAACTTTTGGCCCAGCTGGATCGGCCTGCGTCGCCCCGGGGCCTGGTGCTCGTCGTGCCGGGGCTCGGGGGCTGCGCGGAGGCTCCCGGGACGCGGCGGCTGTCCCTGGCGCTCCAGCACAACGGCTTTGCCACCCTCCGGATCAACCTCCGCGGGGCGGGGCGCGGCCGGGAGCTCGCCGGCGGGAGCTATGCCGCCCGCTGCGATCGCGACCTGTTGCCGGTGTTCGAGCAGGCGCAGCGGATCGCGGCTGCCTTGGACGAGGGCTCGGGGCCAGGCGCTCCTCCCTTGCCGCTGGCGGCCGTTGGCCTCTCCCTGGGGGGCACGATCCTGCTCAACGCCTGTCGGGCCTCCCGCGGTGCCGGGCTGGCGGCGCTGGTTTGCCTTTCCAGTCCCCTCGATCTGATGGCCTGCACCGCTGCGTTCGCCCGCCTCCGCAATGCCCCCTACCAGGCCTGGCTGGTGCGCCGCCTGCGGGAGCAGACGCTGGCGGATCGCCGCGGCTTGAGCGAGGCGGAGCGGCGGCGGCTATGCGGTGCCGACCGT
>JBIPMZ010000116.1:0-7084 GCA_044376165.1 Cyanobium sp. | reverse complement strand
CTGTTCAATTTTCACGCGTTTATGGTCGCAAGCGGCGCACGAAAACACCAGCCCAGCTGATCGCTGAACTGGAGGTGCTCTATCAGCTGAATTGGCGAGGTGATGTTTTGGCGACGAAGAATTAATGGACCAGATGATTGCCAGCGGCTTCAACCGGGTGTTTCTGGGCATCGAAACACCAGACACCGGAAGCCCGAGCACAGCAAACAAACAGGGGGGCCTGCTGAAGCCGCACCCCAGTGCTCCCGCGACGAAGCGGAGCCGGCGATCAGCCGCGCGGTTTGATGAGCTGGAGCACCTGGGGGCCGAGTCCGCCGGCGCGACGTTCGCAATCCAGCGCCTCCAGGATCAGCCGGGCCGACGCTTCGATGTCCCCGTGTTCGGCATTCTGTCGGGCTTCGTTGTGGAGCCGTTCGGCTTTGGCCAACAATTGCTGGCGTTGGTCGGTTCCGCCGTTGCCATGGCCCAGCGGGGCGAGGCTTCCAGGGGGTTGGGGGAGCGTTCGGCGTGGCAGCGTCGCAATCGACTTGAGGCCGTTCATGGATCCTGCGGAGGGCGGCAGAGGATGGGGCTCGGAGAGAATCGGCGGGCAGGCAAGGAAAAAAGCCCCAGCAGAGCGATGGAGCCTAGGGAAAACGGGCTGCGGGTACGGGGAGGTGAAATCAAATTCCCATGACAGGCCGCCGGGAGGGGCATGACCGCTGGTCTTTAAGAACCTAGCTTCATTTCTATCAGCATAACCACCCTCTGCGTGGAGAGGGTGAGGGAATTGAGAGGAAACGTACCTGTGGCGTCAGGTGCCGGGCTCTTCCAAATCTTCTCCCAGCGCCGCGATCTGGTCGCGCAGCTGCTGAGAGCGGGTGTGGTCGCCGCGGGTGAGGGCCACAGCGAGGGCGAACTGGAGTTTCTCCAGCTGATGCTCGCCCTCGGCGGGATTGCGGGTGGAAGCCTGACAGCGCGGTGGGGAAACCATCGACCTCGGGGTGCGGAGCGGACCGGAGGACGAACCGGGAACGGAGCCCGGATGCTGACCTTGGGGCGAGGGGGTGGGATAAGCCATCGCTGACTTTCTCTCCATTGTGTCACCCGAAACCGGGGCTGTCAGCTCAGGCCGCGGACGGATAGCCGTCCCCGGGGCTGTCCGGCTCCAGAAGATCGCGGCAGTCCTGCAGCAAGCGCTCGACGTTGTCGAGACTGGCCAGCTCCTCGGGATCCTCCTGCTGGGTCAGGGTCAGCTGCTGCTCGATCGCGGCCAGCCTTTGCTCCAGCTTCACCATCCGCTGGGAGAGGGCGTGGATCGTGGTGGCCAGATCCTCCGCGTTGCGGGAAATGCGAAAAGAAACCGAAGGGTTGGCCATGGCGGGAGGGCGATCTCCGCGCATGACAACACATCGCGGGCCCGTCCTCAAGCGATTCGCGCCCGGATCTCGCACACTGTTCCCCAGTCCTGGCGATTGGATCGGCGCATGACGTTGGCTTGGAATTTATTGCTTTACGCCATGGCCGGCACCGGAGGGGGGCTGTTAGCCCTCCGCACCGGCATCCCGGCCGCCCCCCTGGCCGGCGCCCTGCTCGGGGCGGGCCTGCTGAGCATGAGTGGCCGGCTGGCGATGGCCCAGTGGCCCGCGGGCACCCGCACCCTCCTGGAGATCGCGATCGGCACCGTGATCGGCACCAGCCTGACGGCCGTCACCTTGCAGCAGCTCGGCAACCTCTGGCGGCCGGCCCTGCTGATCACCCTCACCCTGGTGAGCACCGGCATCGTGGTGGGCCTGTGGAGCGCCCGGCTGCTGGGCATCGACCCGCTGGTGGCCCTGCTGGGGGCGGCCCCGGGGGGCATCAGCGGCATGAGCCTGGTGGGGGCGGAATTCGGCGTGGGGGCTGCCGTCGCAGCCCTGCACGCGGTGCGGTTGATCACCGTGCTGCTGGTCCTGCCCCTGGTGGTGCGCCTGGTGCTGCCGGAGGGCGGCTCCCCCCCGCCGGGGTGAGCGGCCAGCCGGAGACCCGCCAGCCGGTGCCCCGTCCGGCCCCCTGGACAGCCCGTGCGGCCTCGATACGGTGGTTCTCCGGCTCCACCTACCCCCTCCGATGGCTTCCTGGCTGTCTTCCCGCCTCCCCCTTCCCCGGCCCCGCTCCCTCCTCTCCCTTCTCGCCCTGGGCGGCGCCTCGTTCGCTCTGCTCGCCCCGGCGCCAGCCCCCGCCCAGGCGGGCGCCAGCGAAGGCCCCGGCGCCAAGGGGGCCCAGGTGTATTGCTTCATGCGCAACAACGGCAACGACCACGCGGTCAGCTGGAATGCGGCCTACGCCCTGATCAAGCGCCAGAGCGCCGGCATGTTCAAGACCTCGCCCGAGCATGCCGCAGTGATGATCACCGAAGCCGTTGTGAACAATCCCGGCACCTACCCCGACTGCGGCCGCTATCTCGGCGAGCTGTACCGCCGCGACCAACCGGGCGGGGCGGGGCCGGCGGCCGCTCCTGGCACAGGCCAGGGTGGTAAAGCGGAGGTCGGCAGCACCATGACCCGCAGTGAGCGGTACAACAACTGAGCCCCCTCCGCCACGGCCGCGCAACACCGGACAAACCCGCCGAAACGGTGGGCGTTGGTCGTCTTTGGCGCTGGTGGTGGGGCTGCTGCTGATCGGCGGCTGCGCGGAGGAACCCCTCCCCCAACGGCGCCTCCGCAACGACGACTGCCTGCGGGAATTGCGTCTCGACGCCCTCGATCGCGCCCTGCGCCGCTGCGACCAGGTGGTGGCCACCTTTCCGCAGGACCCCCTGCCGCTGAACGACCGCTTCGTGATCCACACCCTTCGGGGTGACCCCCGCCGGGCCTGCCAGGACATCGCGGCGGCGGCGAAACGTGCGGCCCAGATCCCGAAGGAGCAACTCGATCCGGTGTTGCGCAACGACCTGCGGCTGCGCGTGGAGAGCTGCCGCGACTGACGCGCCGGATCAAGCGGGATCCCACTGGTCGAGGAGCTGCCGGCCGAGCGCGACCAGCGCTTGCCGCTGCGCCGCTGCCCGCGGGTGGTGCAGCAGCGCGGAGATGCGCTCCGCCTTGCCGGCGATCAGGTCGTCGATGAACTGGTCGGCGACCCCCAGCTGCAGCCAGTGGCTGGTGAGGCTGGCACCCATGCCGATGCGGTGGCAGCGGTCCTCCGCCTGCTCGGCATCGCCGGGCGTCCAGGGGCGATCGAGCAGCAGCACATGGCGGGCCCGGTGGAGGGTGAAGCCGAGACCTCCGGTGCCGAAGGTGGCGATCAGCAGGGGGCTGGCCCCGCTCTGGAACGCCTCCACCAGGGAGGGGCGACGGCGCACCGGCACGGAGCCCTCCAGCAGCAGGGCCCCGCCGTCGCGGCAGAAGCGGCGGTGCAGGGCGCGGGCGCTGGCGACGAAGGCGGTGAACACCACCACCGGCTCCCCTTCGCTGCGCAGGGCCTCGATCAGCCGGATCGCCGCCGCCAGCTTGAAGGCCGACCCAATCTGGCGCAGGGCCGTCAGCACCGCCAGCACCTCGGCATCGCGGTGCGCTTCGCCCCGGGCCGCCCGCTGGCGATAGGCCGCGACGCGCTGCTGCAGCTGGCGGTCGAAGCGGCGGGCCGCCGCGGCCTCCAGCACCACCGGGTGCAAGCGCCGCTGCTTGGGGGGCAGATCCAGACACTGCTGCTTGGTGCGATGCAGCAGGAGCGGCCGCAGCAGCCGCTGCAGCTCCCCCAGCCGGGCGGCCCCATCCGCCTGCCAGACCCGGCGCCCCCCCCGCTCCCGCCAGTGCCCCAGGCAGTAGCGCTCCTCGAAGGCCTGCCGGTCGGCGGCGAGGGGATGGCCGATCGCCGCCAGGAGCGGAAACAGCTGGGCGGGCCGGCCGTTGCGCACCGGCGTGCCGGTGAGCAGCCAGATCGCCCGCAGACGGGGGTGGCGGGCCAGGCGCAGCATCGCCAGGGTGCGGCGGGCGGTGAGATTTTGGGCGTGGTGGGCCTCATCGGCGATCAAGACGGTGCCGGCCGCCGGCAGCTCGGCGGGAAGCCGCGCCCAGCTGTGCAGCTCCAACCGCAGCTCCAGGGCGGCCGCCTCCTGGCGCCAGTGCTGGTGCAGGCCCGCCGGGGCGACCACCACCACGCGGCAATCCGCCAGGCGCACCATCGAGCGGGCGGCCGCCAGGGCGGTGAGGGTCTTGCCGAGGCCCATGGCATCGGCCAAGATCGCCCCGCGCCGGGCCAGCAGCCAGCGCACGGCGGCCCGCTGGTGGGCGAGCAGGCAGCGGCCATCCACCAGGGGCTGCTCCAGCTCGGCGACGGCCACCAAAGCGCTGTGGGGCGGCAGCGGGGGCAAGGGCTGACGACTCCAGGCGAGCCAGCGGTGCAGTTCGGGCGTGAGGGGAAATCGGCCGGCGAGCCGCTGCTCGAGGATCGCGGCGGCCTCGAAGGGAAACTCCCAGCAGCCGCGGCGGGGCAACCAGCGGCCCGGCGGCCTCACGGCCCGCAGCTGGGCCTGGGTGACGGCATCGAAGGGACTCACCACCTCGATCAGCCCCGCCACACCGAGCCGCATCTCGACGAGGGGAGCCGTCAATCGCGGAAAGTGAAGTCTCCGACACCTTGACACCTCTTTGGCCGCCGGCAAACTTCCGGCAAACGAACGACGTCCATGCACGCCGGGGATGGGGTTTTCCTGGAGGATCTCTGCCCGAAGCTGCGTGCCAGACGCTGGCGGGATTCCCTCCACCAGCGCACCGGCTGCTGCTGCATCTACTGCGGCCGCCCCTCGGAATCCATCGACCACGTGCAGCCCCGCAGCCGCGGCGGGGCCAGCGTGACCGAAAACTGCGTGCCCGCCTGCCTGCCCTGCAACGGCCACAAAGGCGATGGCGACGCCTTCCTCTGGTATCGCCGCCAGAGCTTTTACGATCCCCGCCGGGCGATGGCCTTGCGCGCCTGGATCGAAGGGGACATGCAGCTGGCCGAGCGGCTGCTGGAGTGGACCGCCCCCCCGGCAAGCCCTGCCCCCCCCGGCAAGGGGCGGCGCGATCACCACACCCGGCAGGCCGCCGCGCCGTTGTGGCGCTGGCAGATGGCCTCCTGATCGGCGGGCTGCTCCGGAGCCACCAGCACCGCCAACGCCAGCAGCACCCCCGCCAGGGCGAGGGGTACGTCCACGGCGGCCCCGGCGGGCACAGGGCCCGGTGCTGGCGCGGGAGCGACGCCGCCAGCACCGGGCCGCGGGGGGCCGGAGGCACGGCGGGAGCGGCGCGGGGGATCGGGGGTCGGGCCCACCCCCCGCAGCCGGGGGGCTGCTGCGGTAGAGAGACAGGGCGAAGCCGGGGGCAGGAGCCGCATGGAGCGGGGGACGGAGGAGGGGAACACGGCGGAGGCGTCGGCGATTGATACAGGTGTACTTGTGGGTCGGGCGGCTGTCAACCCCCGGGGCCTCACGGGCCTACTCGTGCTCGGCGGGGGCTACACCGGCCAGCGCCTCGCCGCCGCCGTGGCCTCGCACGGGGTGCCGGTGCGGCTCACCGGCCGCGGCGAGGCGCCGGCAAACCCGCGCTGGCTTCGCTTCGACGGGGCGGCGGGCTACTGCCCCAGCGACGAGGAGCTGGCCGGCCACAGCCATGTGCTGGTGACCATCCCCCCCGATGGGGAGGGGCAGGATCCGGTGCTGCGGCACCTCGGCGCCAGCCTGAGACGCCTGCAGCCCGCCTGGGTGGGCTACCTCTCCACCACCGGCGTCTACGGCGACAGCGGCGGGGCCTGGGTGAACGAGGAGAGCGCCACCGCCCCCGCCCCGGGCCGCAGCGCAGCCCGGCTGGCCTGCGAGCGGGCCTGGCGGGAGAGCGGGCTGCCGCTGCACATCTTTCGCCTGCCGGCGATCTACGGACCGGGACGCAACCCCTTCGCGAGCCTGCGGCGGGGCGAGGCCCGCCTCCTTCACAAACCCGGCCAGGTGTTTTCGCGGGTGCATGTCGACGACATCGTGGGGGCGGTGCTGCACTGCCTGGCCCTGCCGGAGGAACGCCGACCCGACACCGTGATCGTGGCCGATCGCTTTCCCTGCCCATCGAGCGAGACCCTGGGCTACGCCGCCCATCTGCTGGGCGTTCCCCTGCCGGAGTTCCAGCCCTGGGAGCGGGTGGAGGCGAGCCTGAGCCCGATGGCCCGCAGCTTCTGGGCCGAAAACCGCCGGGCCGACAGCCGCCTGCTGCGGGAAACCCTGGGCTATCACCTCCGCTATCCCACCTACCGGGAGGGCTACCAGGCCTGCCTGGCGGAGGAGAACCAGCAGGCCCCGCCGGTTTGGGCTACATCCCCCCCTCTTTGAAGTGAAACGGGCGGAGGGGATCGGGATCCGCCAGGAACGGCATGTTGAGGTCGGTGGCCATCTTGCGGAAATCCAGCTGGATCCACTTGCGCTGGAAGCCGACGCCAAGGCCTGTCAGCAACAAACCGACCAGCAGCCAACGCAGCATCGATTCCCATGGGATGGCAACATCCCCATCATGAGCCGCAGCGGCCGGATTGCCATCGCCCTCGGAGACCCCGCCGGCATCGGGGCCGAGGTGACCCTGCGGGCCCTGCCCCAGCTGGGGATCGACCCCCGCGACGTGGTGCTGGTGGGCTGCCGGCGCTGGCTGGAGGAGAGCCACCGGCGGCTGCTGCGCACGGGCGGCGGCGAGCTGGCGGATCCGGCGCGCTATCCCCTGCTGGATGAGCCCCTCGAATCCAGGGTGGAGGCCGGGGTGAGTGGGGCGGCGGCGGGGGCGGCCAGCTTCCGCTGGCTCACCCGGGCCGTGGAGCTCGTGCAGCGGGGAGACTGCCGGGCCCTGGTGACGGCGCCGATCTGCAAGGCCAGCTGGCACGCGGCGGGCCACCCCTACCCCGGCCAGACCGAGCGCCTGGCGGAGCTGGCGGGGGTGGCGGAGGCCGCGATGCTGTTCACCGCCCGCGCACCCCGCCACCACTGGCGGCTCAACACGCTGCTGGCCACCACCCATCTGCCCCTGGCCGAGGTGCCGGCGCAGCTCGATGGCGCGCGGGTGGCGGCGAAGCTGGATGTGCTGCTGGCGTTCTGCCGACGCTTCCAGCCGCG
>JBIPMZ010000129.1:0-6476 GCA_044376165.1 Cyanobium sp. | reverse complement strand
TCGCGGCTGCGGTAAGCCTCCGCCAGCAACTGCAGGGCAGCCCCCTTGGCGGCCTGCATGCGGTTCTGGGCCATCGAACCGGAAGCATCCACCACGAAGATCACCAAGGAGCCGGCCTTGCGAAGCAATTGCTTCACGCGCAGATCGTCCTGGCGCAGCAGGAGCTTCGCGCCTGAGGGCTGGCCCCGGCGACGGGCGCGCTGATGGGGCGCGGCGGCCCGCAGGGTGGCGTCGATGGCGATGGGATGCAGCGCTCCGTGGGGCAGCAGGGGCCGCACGTAGCGGCCACGATCGGGCGAAGGCACCAGCCCGCCGCCGCCGGCCTTGCCATGGCGACGCTGGCCGCGGGCGGCTTGGGCCAGCAGGTGCGGATCCAGCAGCACGCCCTCCGGCGAGAAGAGAAACGCCTCGGGGACAGCTGCATTCGGGGGCGGTTCGGTCGGGGAGTGGGGCGGTGGTTCTGCCTCGGGCTCCCCGTCACCGGTGGGTTCGGTCCGGGGCTCGTCAGGGGGTGGGGGTTCGCTCTGCGGCGGTGGGGCGAGGGCGGCGGCACGGGGCAGAAGCACCAGCTCCACGGCCAAGCGCAGATCTTCCGCCTCCACCAGGCGGCGACCCTCCAGGGCCGCCTGGGCCCGGGCCACCCGCACCGCGAACAGATCGCCGCGCTGGCCCTCCACCCCGGCGCGGATCGCCTCCTCCACCAAATACCGCACCTGCGCGGGCCGCAGCCGCACCCGCTTCAGCCTTCGACGGGCGGCGGCGATCTGCCGTTGCAGTTCCTCCAGGCCGGGGCCATAGCAGGCCCAAAAGGCCTCCGGGTCGGCGGTCTGCTGCAGCACCCGCTCCACCGCCTCCACCCGCTCCGCCAGGCTCAGGGGGGTATCCGCCGAAAGCACCAGGGCCAGCCGATCGATCCAATGGGCCCGCACCTCCCCCTCGGCCGGGTTGTAGGTGGCGATCAGCAGGGGGCGGCAGGGATGCTGAAAGCTGATCCCCTCCCGCTCCACCCGGTTGACGCCACCATCCACCACCGTAAACAGCAGATTAACCAGGCCTGGTTCGAGCAGGTTGAGCTCATCGATATACAAAACCCCCCGATGCGCCTCCGCCAGCAGCCCCGGCTGAAACACAGCCCTTCCCCGCCGGATCGAGGCGGCGGCATCCACCGATCCGAGCAGCCGGTCTTCGCTCACCCCCAGCGGCACCTGCACAAAGGGCGCAGGCCGGAGCTCGCTGACCGGTGTGCGGCTGATGGTGGCGCGACGGGCTGCGGTGGCGTCGTCCCAGTCCCCCGGATCGGCGGGGTCGGCGTGGCAGCAGGAGCGGCGGATGGCCCGGATCGGGGGGAGCAGGGCATGCAGGGCGCGGGCCAGCACCGACTTGGCGGTGCCTCGCCGCCCGGCGATGACGATGCCGCCGAGCCCCGGGTCCACCGCCAGCAGCAGCAGGGCGCGGCGGATCGACTCCTGCCCCACCACGGCATTGAGGGGAAAGGCCGCAGGCAACTCGGCCACTAACCCTCCGCGGCGACCGTCACGCCCTCCAATTCAGCATCGGTGAGGTCGTAGAGGGTGCGCAGCTTATCGATCTTCTCCGGCGCCCCCTTCCAAAGACCGCGGCTGTGGGCCTCCAACATGCGGCCCACCACGTTGCGAAAGGCTTCGGGGTTGGCCTGGCGCAGCCGTTGCGCCATTGCTGGATCCAGCGCATAGGTGTCGGCGGCTTGGTCGTACACCCACGGGTCTTTGAAATCGGAGGTACCGCCCCAGCCGATCAGGGCCGTCATCCGCTGGGAGATCTCATAGGCCCCGCCCGACCCCATCGCCGCCATCGCCTGGGCCCAGCGGGGGTTGAGCAGCTTGGTGCGGTATTCCAGCCGCAGCAGCTCCTCCAGCTCCCGGGGCGTGGTGTCGCGCGAGAACGATTCCACAAAGCTGGCCGCCACCCGGCCGCCCGGTTTGCGCTCCTGCTGGGCCAGCTCGGCGGCGCGTTTGAGGCCGCCGGTGTTGGCGTAATACTCCTGGATGTCGGTGAGGCCATACTCCACGGAATCGATCTGCTGCACCACCCGATCGGTGCTGCGCAGCAGAGCCGCCAGCACCTGGGGACGGGCCTGGCCCTTATCGACACGGCCATAGCTGTAGGCGTTGCGGCCCTGCCAGGTAGCCGCCAATTCCTGACCGCTCTCCCAGTTGGCATCGGTGATTCGATCATTGACCAGGGAGCCGAAATCACCGGCGGGATTGGAGAAGAGGCGGGCGGAGGGGTTGGCGATCCCCGCGGCGGTGAGCTCCAGCGCATGGCGGCGGATGGCGTTGCGCTCCGGCGGTTCTTCGGCCTCGGCGGCGCGGCGGAACAGGTCATCGAGCAGCTCGACGATGTTCACAAAGCTGTCGCGGAAGATGCCCGAGAGATTCACCAACACATCGATGCGGGGGTGCTCCAGGCGCTCGAGGGGCAGCAGCTCATAGCGCAGGATCCGGCCGGTGCTCTCCTGCACCGGTTCGGCCCCCACCAGCTCCAGCAGGATGGCGAGGGATTCACCGCGGGTCTTGATCGCATCCAGGCCCCAGAGCATCACCGCCACGGTGTCGGGCCAGGCGCCATCGTTGGCGGCGCGATGTTTGGCGAGGATCTGCAGGGCGATCTGGCGGCCCCGGGCCAGGGCGCCGGGGGAGGGCATGCGGTAGGGGTCGAGGGCATGGATGTTGCGGCCGGTGGGCAGGACGCCCGGGCCGTCGCGCAGCAGGTCGCCGCCGGGGGCGGGGGGGATGTACTGGCCGCCGAGACCAGCGAGCAGGTGGTCGAGCTCCTCGGTGTTGCGCTCCAGCAGCTGGCAGACGCGCAGGGCGTTCTCCAGGCTCCCCGCGACGGGGCCGCCCTCGCCGCTGGTGAGCGAATGGCGCCGCCCCAGCTCCGCCACCTGCGCCTTCAGCTCCGCCTCTTCCGCCGCCGGCGTGAGTTGGCTGATCGCCTCCAGCAGCGCCTCCGGCAGCGCCGGACCGATGTAGGCCTTGAGATACCCCAATCGCTGCTCCGCATCCGGGGGCTGGCCCAGGGTGTGGAGGCCGCTGGAGAACAGCCGGCTTTCCAGCACCTGCAGGTAAGCGGCCAGGCGCACGACCCAGGCGTCGAAGGCCGGTCGGTGGTCTTTGGCGTTGGCGGGCGCGGGGCAATCGGCATCGAGGCCGCTGTCGCTCACCTGCTTGAGGATGCCCTCCACCAGGGCGGCGTTGCGATCGGGATCCTCCCGGTATTCGGCGATCAGATCCCGCAGAGCGATCAGCTCCCGATACAGGCCGGCACGGCCATAGGGCGGCACGTTGTGGGAAATGATCACGCCGTAGCCGCGCCGCTTAGCCAGCATCGACTCCGACGGATTATTGGCGGCATAGAGATATAGATGCGGCAGGTTGCCGAGCAGTAGATCCGGCCACGAATAGCCGGTGTTGCCCAGGGGCGAGCCCGGCAGCCACTCCACCGTGCCGTGCATGCCGAAATGCAGCACCACATCGGCCTCGAAGCCGTGCTGCAGCCAGCCGTAGAAAGCGGCGTATTGGGGGTGGGGGGTGAGGTCTTTCTCGTACATCAGCCTCATCGGATCCCCCGCCACCCCCAACGGCGGCTGCACACCGATCCACACATTGCCCAGCCTCACACCGCCCAGCAGGAAGCGGTTCGCCAAGGTGCGCAGGGGGCTTTCCTCCAGCGGCCCCCACTGCTTCTCGATCCGGCTGGTGTGGAGGGGCCCCAGCCAGCGCCGCAGCGTGTCCACCGGCACGCTGGCGCCCGTCCAGTCTTCGAAGCGCTCCCCCTCCGGGAGGCGGCTCACCCAGGTTTCATCGGCCTCCTTCACCTGGCGGATCAGCTCTTCGCCGCTGGCGGGCAGGGGCCCCACCCGGTAGCCCTCCGCCTCCATCCTCTTCAGCAGGGCCAGCAGGGAATCGGGCACCTGCAGCAGGGCGGCCGTGCCGGTGGCGCCGTAGCCGGGGGGGAAGCCATAGAGCACGATCGCCACGCGGCGCGCGGCGGCGGATTTGCGACGCAGGGCGATCCAGCCGTGGAGACGCCCGGTGAGGCGGTGGAGGCGTTCGGGGATCAGATAGAGGCGATCTCCCACCAGACCGCCGAGGGGCACCGGATCGATGGCCCCATCGAGTTCGGGCAGGGCGAAGAGCACCACGCTCTGCAGACCGCCGATGCCCTGGCGGGTCCAGGAGTGGAGGTCTTGGATCAGCAGCGGCGCGGCGACCACGTAGGGCACGTTCTTGGCCTGCAGGATGCGCTGGGCCACCGCCTCGCGCCGCCCGGCCTCCATCGAGCCCGCCGGACCGCCGACGAGGGGAAAGCCGATGGTGGAGACGATCGCCTCCACCGCCACCGCCTCGCGGCGGGGGCCGTTGGCCGCCCCGCCCCGGGCCCGTTCGCTGGCGGTCGTCATCCAATCGCGCACGGCGATGTGGGCCTCCACGCCGTTGATGAACACAGGCAGCGGCACCAGCTGGGCGGCCTCAAAGGCGCGGATCAGCTGGGGGAGGTAGGGCTGAGCTGTGATCACGTGCTTGCGGTAGAGCAACAGCCCCACCACCGGCCAGTTGCCGCGCTCCGGCTGGCTTTCGGGGCGGTGGCCCGCAAACCAGGCCAGGTAGTCGCGGGGCGAGGCAAAGGGGCTCGGATGGTCGGGATGCCAGAGCCCCAGATCGGGCGATTCGCGCACCGGCGGGATCTCGCCAGATCGGAGGCCCAGACCGTGGCGGGCCAGATACAAAAACAGGGCGCTGACGTTGTCGATGCCGCCCGCATTCCAGTAGCGATAGAGGATCAACCAGTGGCGCAGATCCCGGGCGCGGCGGGAGGGGAGGAAACGGAGCAGCTTCGGCCCTACCTTGAGAAAGCCGAGATAGGCGGCGAGCTTATCCTCCTCCCGTCCGCCGCCAAATTTGGCCAGCAATGCCTGAATCGGTTTGGGTATACCGGCACCCTTGCCGCCGATCGTGAAGCGGCCCAAACAGGTGAGCCCCATCAGCTCCAGCGCGGATTCAAACACCACCCGGATCGGTATCGCCGCCGCGTGCTGACGCAGCCATTCCACCTGATCAAAATCAAAGAGCAAGCTGGCGAAGAAGGCATCGGCTCTGGCCAGCGACGCCGCCACCACCTCGGCCGAGGTCGAAAGATCCCGGTCGCTGAACACGGCGATCTCCAGATCCGGGCATTGGGCCATCGCCCGCTCAGCGGCCTGGCGATACAGGACGGTATTGAACAGCTCAAAACCCGCCACCAGCACGATGCGTTTCATGCCAAACCCCGCAACGCCATGCCTGCAGTATGGAGCGTTCAGCCCGCCGCCGCCGCGGCTGCCGCGCCGATTCCCGATCCGGTGGCCATTTCTGCCAAAATACCGCTCTTGCCGGGAAACTGAGCACTTTTCCAGCCGCAACCTTTCCTGGCCTGCGCTAAGCTCCGTCAGCTTGGGCAGGGCCGGGGTAGAGCTGCGCCTGTTGTCAATCGAGGAGAAAAGACGCTGCCGAAGCACCTCACCGGTGTCGTGCTCGCCCGGAGCCACCGTTCCTCAGAAAATAACAAATCAAGATAAAACTACAAAAAAGCATCCACCAAAAGCGAGTGCCTATTGGAATCGAATTCAAACTCTCAAAGGGCGTAAACAAAATCCGCGTTTGTCAAACTTGATGCCGCTGCGCCAACACTGGCAATCACGAAACCGCCTCCTTTCCTGGAGTCATTATAGAAAATAATGCCAGCACCCCCAGAGGTAATATCTACATAGATACCGGGGACGCTAGAGCCGGCTCCAGTGAGTCCAATGCCCTTAAAGAAAGAGGCGGCACTCAAAACGTTTCCAACGATATATCCATCCACAAATGTGAGACCCTTGATCCCATTGGCCAGGGATGAGGCGAGGCCGCTATCGAGGTCATTCCTTAGAAGAATAGTATGGTTCAATGCCGAAAAATAATGATGATATCTTTATTTGCAACACCTAATTCGCCGAACAAGAAGAAGTCGTTATCACCACCGCCGAACAACGTATCGTTGCCAGCACCATCCGCAATGATGTCATTTCCAAAGCCACCGTCAATTCTATCTTCGCCGTTATTGTCGCTTAAATTATTGGCGAGTCTGTTACCCGTGATGGTATCCGCAACCCCACTGCCAATCACATTTTCAAATTGCAAAGCAGATAGATGATCGACGACGATCAAGGCGACTCCGCCTCCACCGCTGGTTCGTCCCGCGGATCCGCGTCGCGTCTCTGGGCTTCCCGATCTCCCTCCCAGGGAAGCCGCACCAGGGTGCGCAGACCCAGCGCCACCGCCTCCCTGGCCCGGAAGCTCCAGCCAGGCCCCGGAGGGAGCGGCGACACCATGAATGGATAGTTGAGATATCGGCACATGAGGACTTGCGCCTGGAGCCGCCCCCCCCCCGGGGGGGGGCCGCTGTTTTTTTTGTTTCGT
>JBIPMZ010000114.1:0-7205 GCA_044376165.1 Cyanobium sp. | reverse complement strand
TTACAACTGCACTTTAGGGGCATGGGCTGGCGGGCGCGCGCCCCCGCCCGAATTCGGGGAGGAATGGGCAGAAATACTCAGTCGGGCTGCCCCGCGGCGGGCGATTCGCCAGAGTGGCGGGCCCTGGCTTCCCTTGCCCCATGTACGTCGTCGAGCTGTCCCTGCGCCTCAGCCCCATGCCCGTTGCCGTGCAGCGCAAGGAGCTGGAAGCGGCCCACGCCCTCTACGGGGAGGTGCGCCAGGCCCTGGAGAGCGGTCATCCCCGCGTGCTGGAACTCACCTGTGAGAAAGATCCCCACAAACGCGTGAGCCTGCTCAGCGCCGAGATCGTGGCGGTTCAGACCTACGAGAAATCGGCGGTCGGGGGCGGGGGCCGCCGCCCGGGCTTCAGTTTCGAGGGCTGAGCGCCCAGCCGCTTCGCCCATGATCTCCCCCCCCCCCGAGCCCCCGGACGACTCTCCCCTGCGGGTCCTGGCCGTCGATTTCGACTGGGACAACGGGCGGCAGGCCTTGCGCGCCTGCCACCTGCACATCCCCCGCCCGGGCTTGTGGATGCTCGTGGGCAGCAACGGCAGCGGCAAGAGCACCCTGCTGCGGCTGATCATGGGTCTGCTCGTCCCCCGAGCCGGCCTGATCCTCAGCGCGCGCAAGCCGGCGCTCGTCTTCCAGAACCCCGACCACCAGCTGCTGCTGCCCAGCTGCGCCAGCGATCTCCAACTCGGCCTGCCGGAGGGGTTGCCCCCCGACGAACGCACCCGCCGCGTCTCCCTCGCCCTCGCGCAGGTTGGCCTAGAGGGCCTGGAGGAACGGCCGATTCACACCCTCAGCGGCGGCCAGAAGCAGCGTCTGGCGATCGCCGGCGCCCTCGCCAGCGAAGCCGGGCTGCTGCTGCTGGATGAACCCACCGCCCTGCTCGACCCCACCAGTCAGCGGGAGGTCTTGGATCTGATTTGGGGATTGTGCGCCAGGAAAACCCAGCCCCTGGCGGCCCTCTGGATCACCCATCGGCTGGAGGAGCTCGATCGCTGCGACGGGGCCGCTCGCATGGAGGGGGGGCGCATCGGGCCCTGGCAGGAGGGCTCGCGCCTGCGGCGAGCCCTCACCCCCTTGCCCGCCGGCCGGGCCGAGCGGTAGGGTTCCTGCCGCGCGGGTTGCTCCGCCTTCCCATTCCTCGGTAGCTCAGCGGTAGAGCGGTCGGCTGTTAACCGATTGGTCGCAGGTTCGAATCCCGCCCGGGGAGTTTTTTTCACCACATCCGCATGGGGGTCCCCGTCTTTGTCTTCCGGCAACTGCGCTCCCCTTCGGTCGGCCGGCCACGGCCTCACAGGCGGTGAATCAGAAAAAATGTTGAAGTTCCACGGCCGCTGCCCCGGGGAAATTCCTCCCAAAGTCGAGTGGCGGCCTTCTCCGCTCGGCGCGGCCAAACCCTGGCCGCCCTGCCCGCCGGCACCGCCGCGGCGGGCTCACGCCGGCCGATCCGCCCGCAAGGGTGCCAGAAACGCCAAAAGCGGAGAGAATTCGTACCATCCGCACCCGGGCCTGCCGTACTCCCGCCAGCCTTCCCTGCCATGAAGCCCTGCATCCTGCTGATCGAAGACGACAGCGACATGCGCGAGCTGGTCGCCGGCCACCTCGAGCACGGGGGCTTTGATGTGCAGCGGGCCGACGACGGGATCAAGGGCCAGGCCCTCGCTCTGCAGTTCTCCCCCGACGTGATCCTGCTGGATCTGATGCTGCCGAAGGTGGATGGCCTCACCCTCTGCCAGCGCCTGCGACGCGATGAGCGCACCGCCAAGATTCCGATCCTGATGCTCACCGCCCTGGGCAGCACCAAAGACAAGGTGAGCGGCTTCAACTCCGGCGCCGACGACTACCTCGCCAAGCCCTTCGACCTCGAGGAGCTGATGGTGCGGATCAAGGCCCTGCTGCGACGCAGCGAGCGAGCCCCCCTCTCCAGCAAGCACAACGAGATCCTCAGCTACGGCTCCCTCACCCTGGTGCCGGAGCGGTTTGAAGCGATCTGGTTTGACGAGCCGGTGCGCCTTACCCACCTGGAGTTCGAGCTTCTGCATTGCCTGCTGCAACGCCACGGCCAAACCGTCGCCCCCTCATTGATCCTCAAGGAGGTCTGGGGCTACGAACCGGACGACGACATCGAGACGATCCGCGTGCATGTGCGCCATCTGCGCACCAAGCTGGAACCGGACCCGCGCAAACCCCGCTTCATCAAGACCGTCTACGGGGCTGGCTACTGCCTGGAGCTGCCCACCGGGGAGCAGCTGAGCGAGGTTGAGCCCCTCATCCAGGCGGCGCGCACCGCAAAGACCAAGACCCGCGAGGACAAGGCGGTGGCCTGAACTCACCCCGCCACACCGGCGAGATCCAGCAGGGCCACCTCCCAGGCGAGGCGAGGCTGCACATGGGCGAGCAGATGGGAGCGCAAAAGCTCCAACCTGCGCAGCGCCCCCGCATCCCCCTGGCGACGCCAGAGCATCAACTGCCACCAGTTCAGCAGCCAGAGCTGCTGGTCTCCGTCGAGGGCATCGCTGAGATCCCGGGCCAGCGCGAGGGCCGCCAGCGGATCCCGCTCCAGGGCCAGCAGCCGTTCCGCCAGGCCCTCCGGCAGTTCCCGCCAGAGGCGCCGGTGGTGGAGCAGGGCGCCGGGGGAGCCGGCGGCCAGCTCCCGCAGCCCGGGGGGATCCGCCCGATCCGGCGACCCGTCCTTCGCGGTTTCCGGTGCTGGGGCCTCGGCCGAGGCGGAGGCCACCACCCGCTCCAACAGAGCCGGCGGCAGGGGAGCAAACGGGATCTGCTGGCAGCGGGAGCGGATCGTGGCCAGCAGCTGGTCGGGGGCGGCACAGATCAGGATCAACAGCCCATCCCCGGGCTCCTCCAGAGTCTTAAGCAGGGCATTGGCCGCCGCCTCGGCCATGGCCTCGGCGCCATCGATCACCACCAGTCCGGCCGGGGACTCCAAGGGCCGCCGCGCCAGAAAACGGGAGACCTCCCGCACCTGCTCCAAGCGCAGCTGGGGGGGCGTACGCCGGCTGACCCCCTCCTCGCGGGCTTGGGAGGTCGTCAGCAGCCGCCCCTGGTGCTGGTAGGTGGGCTCCACCCAGAGCAGATCCGGATGGTTGTGCTGCTCCAAGCGACGCCGCAGGGAGGGCGCGCCGTCGGGGCCGGCCACCAGCCCCTCCAGAAAGCGAAGGGCCGCGAGGCGCCGCCCCACCCCCTCCGGCCCGGCGAACAGATAGGCCGGGGCCAGGCGGCGACGCTCCAACGTGGCCCGCAGCAACGCCACCGCCCGCTCCTGGCCCACCAGGTCGGCAAACAATTCGCTCACCGGCGCCCCCCGCCCAAGCGCTCGCCCAGCAGCTGGCGGCACTCCGCCTGCACCTGATCCGGCGAACGGGCGGCATCGAGACGCAGCCAGCTCCGCTGCCGCGCCAGCTGGGCGAACCCCTCCCCCACGCGCTGCAGAAACGCCTCACCACCGGCCTCGATGCGGTCGGCGGGGCGGTCGCCGCGGCGCCGCAGCGACTCCGCCAAGGGGAGATCCAGCCAGAGGGTGAGGTCGGGGTGGAGGCCACCGGTGGCGATCCGTTCCAGCTCGGCGATGACCAGCGGGGAAAGGCCGCGGCCGTGGCCCTGGTAGGCGGCGGTGGAGCCGCTGAAGCGATCGCTGAGCACCCAGTCGCCTGCCGCCAGGGCCGGACGAATCCTCGTCTCGACATGCTGGGCGCGGTCGGCGGCATAGAGCAGCAGCTCGGCGGTGGAGCCGGGAGCGGTGCCAGCGGGAGGATGGAGCAGCAGCTGCCGCAGGGACTGACCCAGTGCGGTGCCACCGGGCTCACGGGTGACATGCAGCCGGGCTCCGACCGGCATCAGGCCGCTGTCGGGCAGCCACCGAGCCAGCTGCTCCAGTTGGGTGGTCTTGCCGCTGCCGTCGATGCCCTCGAGCACGAGGAAGCGCCCCCTGGCCGAAGCGGTCACCTCCGCGGCTCCCGCCCCGTCCGCGGGCCATCCTGGAGCAGCAGCGCATTGAGCACCACCGTGAGCGAGCTGGTGGCCATCAGCAGGGCCGCCAGCGGTGGGGAGAGCAGCAGGCCGAAGCGGGGCAGGAGGGCACCGGCGGCGATGGGCAGCACCAGCAGGTTGTAGCCGAAGGCCCAGGCCAGGTTCTGGCGCACCTTGGCCATGGTGCGGCGGGCGATCGCCAGGGCCACCGGGATGCCCTCCAGCCGGTCGCCCATCACCACGAGGGCGGCGCTCTCCTGGGCGATCTGGGTGCCGGTGCCGATGGCGATGCCCAGGTCGGCTGCCGCCAGGGCCGGCGCGTCGTTGATGCCGTCGCCCACCATCGCCACCACCCCTTCACGGCGGCGCGCCTCGATTCGGGCCAGTTTCTGCTCAGGGCGGAGCTCCCAGGCCAGCTCCTCCGGCTGCAGCCCCAGCGCCAGCCCGAGGCACTCCACCCCAGCGCGACGATCGCCGCTGAGCAGACCGAGGGCCAGCCCCTGGCCGCGCAGCTCGGCCAGGGTGGCCGCCGCATCGGAGCGGGGCTGGTCCTGCACCGCCACCAGACCGAGCAGGCACGGCCCCTCCGCCACGGCCAGAACGCTGGCCCCCCCCGACTCCAGCCGGGAGGCGCGCGCCTCCACCGTCGGCGCCACCGCCACCCCGCAGGCCCGCAGCCACGGGAGACGCCCCACCCGCACCGGCTCGGCAACCCCCGCCAGCCGCCCCTCCAGCCCCTCCCCCACCTCCCCGTGGCAGCTCTCCACCTGCGGCAGCAGCAGGGCCCGGGCGCTGGCCTCCTGCACCAGGGCATGGGCGAACGGATGGCGGCTCTGCTGCTCCAACGCCGCAGCCCGGGCCAGCAGAGCCACCTCGCTCCCGGCGAGGGCCTCCACGGCGGTGACCAGGGGCCGGCCGAGGGTGAGGGTGCCGGTTTTGTCGAAGAGCACCGTGTCCAGGCGGGCGGCGGTCTCGATGGCGTCGCCGCCGCGGAAGAGGAGGCCGGCGCGGGCGGCCCGGCCGAGGCCCACCGTGAGGGCGGTGGGGGTGGCCAGGCCGAGGGCGCAGGGGCAGGCCACCACCAGCACGGCGATCGAGAGCTGCAGCGCCAGGGCCAGGGGGGTCGTGGCGGCGGCCCCCAGCAACCCTCGGCCATGGGCGACGGCGCCATGGGCCCCATGGCCGATGGGGGGAGCCGCGGCCAGCAGGTCTGGCCAGTGGCCCGCCCCCCAGAGCCACCAGAACAGGAAGGTGGCCAGGGCCAGGAGCAGCACCCCCAGGGCGAAGCTTCCGGCCACCCGGTCGGCGAGCCCCTGGATCGGGGCCTTGCGGGCCTGGGCGCGCTCCACCAGATGAACGATGCGGGCGATCGCGCTCTCAGCGCCGCTGCGACTCACCTCCAGCACCAGCGGCGCCTCGATGTTGAGGCTGCCGGCGGCCAGCTCGGTGCCGGGCGCGGCCTGCAGGGGCAGCGGTTCGCCGGTGAGGGCCGAGACATCGAGGGCGGAGCAGCCAGCGCGCACCAGCCCATCCACCGGCAGGCGGTCGCCGGGAAGAACCTGCACCCGGTCGCCGGGGCGCAGGCCTCCCACCCGCACCCGGCGGGGGGGATCGTCGCCGAGCAGAAGCAGGGCGTATTCCGGCTGCAACGCCGCCAGTTCTTCGATCGCCCGGCCGGTCCGCCAGCGGGCCCGCTCCTCAAGGAAGCGGCCGGTGAGCACGAAGCCGAGCAGCATCACCGGCTCATGGAAGAAGCAGGGAAAGCCGCTGGACGGCCAGAGCCAGCCCACCAGGCTGGAGAGGTAGGCGCTGATCACCCCCATGGCCACCAGCAGATCCATTCCGGGCAGGCGGGAGCGCACGCTGCGCAGGGCCTGCAGCAGGATCGGTCGGCCGGGACCCACCAGGGCCAGGGTGGCCACCACGGCGTGGAAGACCGGACGGCCCAGCAGGTTCTCCGGACCCAGCCATGGCAGCTGGCCGGCGTCGGCCAGGTGGCCCAAGCCCGAGACCAGCACCAGCGACATCGCCACCACCAGCTGGCGCCACTGCTGCCACCAGTGGCGCTGCCGCCGGCGTTCGCGAGGATCGGAGGGTGCCAGACCCTCCTCTCGCACTCGGGCGGGGAAGCCAAAGGAGGCGAGGCTCTCCAGCAGGGCCGGCAGCGGATCCCCTCCGCCCCGCTCAAGCTCCACCCAGGCGGTACGGGTCAGCAGGTTCACGCTGGCGTCGCGCACACCGCTCTGCTCCCGCAGGCGCTGCTCCACGGCCGTTACGCAGCCGCCGCATTTCATGCCCTCCACCTCCAGCAGGCGCACCTCGCCGGCTGGGGAGTCCAGCGCACGGGGGGGAGGCTGGGGCCGGGGGGGAGCGGGAGGAAGCACCGGAGCGCGGGGCAGGCCAGAGGCAAGGCTAGGAGCCTGTTGCGCTGTTGCGCATCATGCCTGTGCTCACGCGGTCCACTTCAGCCCGGCCCTTTTTTATAGGCCGGCTTGCGCAGACTTAAGACATGAATCGTGCACCTCTGAGGCGGGGCACCGCCCCTGAACAGGGTTCCCACCGTAGGCGCAGCCTTCTCCGCAGGAGTGGAACCAGCACCGTACCCACAGTCCCGAGTTGAAGGCCTAGAATGCACTCAGCTGGAGGCTGTGGAGATCGCGCTGGCAGCTACGGTTTAGGGCGACTTCTGACAGAAAAAGACCTTGCGGTGGTTCGTGGCCAGGGGGTGGTCGGACAGCCGGGGAGGAAATAGGACATGACGGCGTACCTGCTCGGGCGCAAAAGTCTGCTCGCTTACGGCATTGACTTGGAAACCCGCAGAGGCCACAAGGTCGGCGAAATCATCCCCAAAGATGCGTAGATGATCCCACTGGCCGTAGTGGCGTGTTCGCTCTTCCGGGGTTGTGATGGCAGGATCCTCCTGGGTTATGGCCAGGCCGTCCTGTTGCGGAACTGTGAAAATGGCGAAACCACCCGCTCGCAGGACGCGATGCACCTCGTGCAGCGCCCGTTGATAACTGGGCACATGCTCAAGGACATCAAAGGCGATCAGGACATCAACACTGCCCTCGTCCACCTCTGCCATGGCGGACATATCCAGTTGCAAGTCACAGTCATTCCGCAGATAGTCGGTGGTGACGTATTGAGCAGCTCGGGAATTGAGATGGACTCTGCTGATAGATTCCGGA
>JBIPMZ010000113.1:0-7212 GCA_044376165.1 Cyanobium sp. | reverse complement strand
CTGGCGGCACCCGCATCGCCAACACCATCGAGAGGGCATCAAACAGCCGCACCTGGTCGCTCTGCCAGCCCAGGTAGTCAGCGGCCAGGGTGGCCAGATCCTCTCCGGACACATCGTTTTTTCGTTCCGCCTCCTGCCGCAGCTCCTGCAGTTGGGTGAAGCGCGCGGAAGCCACCAGGGCATGGGCCGCCCCCAGGGCCGCAAGGGCATCGGCCGCCTCGCGGCGCAGCACGGTGAGGTCGCGACCGCGCACCGCCTGCTCCACAGAGAGGGGCTTGCGCACGCCCGGCAGCCGGGTGGCGGCGGAAGGGGAGGGGAGAGAGGGGGACGGCCGGGGGGAAGGGAGCCGCGGGGGGGGGGAGGGGAGGGGCTCCGGTGTCGGATCCAGCACCTTCCCCCAGCGGCTGAGCAGCCTTCCGAGGCGGGAGCGCCAACTGGGCTTGCCGCTTCGTTCGAGGGAGTTCCCTCCCCCCACCCTCTTTTGCGTTCCCATCGGCATCCCTCACCGGTTCTGGCCCCACTTTGGGCCCGATACCCGGTGGGACGAAAGGGGAAACCCGTCCTCACCCTTCGCGGCGGAGCCGATTCAAACTTCGATTCGCGCGCGGGGGCCGGAGGAAGGGAATGGTCTGCATCCACAAGCCGGCTAACGGATTTGAACCGATGACCTTCGCTTTACAAAAGCGCTGCTCTACCGCTGAGCTAAGCCGGCTATGGGGCCGAGCCTACAGGACCCAGCCGGCGCTCCAGGGCCCAGAGCACCAGCTGCGTCCTGCTGCGGCAGCCCGTCTTCTCCAGCAGGTTGGAGATGTGGCTCTCCACGGTGCGGTGACTCAGCACGAGCTTGGTGGCGATGGATCGGTTGCTCTCGCCGCGGCAGAGGCCGGCGAGCACCCTTCGCTCTGCCTTGGTGATCCGCGGGGCCATGGGGGAAAGGGGGGATGGGGGGCCTCAGGATTCCCCGTCGCTGCCACGCCCTCCATCGCTGTCGTCTTCGGCGTCGGGGGGGGCGGGTTCCGGGGCTGGCGGTGGGCCGGCCTCCTGAAGGGGCAGGGGGATCGGTCGGGCCCGACGGATGGGCAGGTTGGCCAGCAGGGCCGTCACGCGGTCTTCGGTTTCCAGGCTTACGTCACAGGCTTCGATGTCGATCTCCACGTAGCGCTGCACCACCGCGAGGATCTCCCGGCGCATCTGCTCCAGGAGCTCGGGGTTCAGGTCGCTGCGGTCGTGGGCCAGCACCAGCTGCAGGCGCTCCCGGGCCACGACGGCACTGGGTTTCTCCTTCCCGAGGAGCCGATGGAGGAAGTCGATCAGGGTCATCGCCTCAGAACAGTCCGGTGGTCTTGCGCAGCTTGTTCATCAACCGAGCCCGGATGCCTTGGCGCTCCTTGCTGGGATCGAGCAGGGGCACGCTCTCCCCGTCGAGGCGCCTGGCGATGTTGTGATAGCCACGGGCGGCGGGGGAGGCGCTGTCGCTGAGGGTGAGCGGTTCGCCCTTGTTGGTGGAGACGATCACCTGCGGGTCCTCCAGCACAAGCCCGAGCAGGGGCAGGGCCAGCATCTCGGTGATCTCGTCCACGGAGAGCATCTGTTGATCGGCCATCATCTGAGGGCGCACCCGGTTGAGGATGAGCTGGATCGGGTCGATCTCCATGCTGTGGAGCAGGCCGATCACCCGGTCGGCGTCCCGCACCGCGGACACCTCGGGGTTGGTCACCACGATCGCTTCCCGGGCCGCGGCGGCCGCGTTGCGGAAGCCCTGCTCGACCCCGGCGGGGGCATCGATCAACACATACGCGAAGCGCTCCGCCAGCTGTCCGGCGATCTTTTGCATGTCTTCCGGGGTGAGCCACTCGAGCATGCGCGACTGGCCGGCCGGCAGCAGGGAGAGGTTGGGTTGCTGCTTGTGGCGCACCAACGCCTGCTCCAATCGGCAGCTCTCGGCCAGCACCTCCTGCGCGGTGTAGACGATGCGGTTTTCCAGGCCCAGCAGCAGGTCGAGGTTGCGCAGGCCGAAGTCGGCATCCAGCACGGCAACGGGGTGCCCCAGGCGAGCCAGGGCGATGCCCAGGTTGGCGGTGAGGGTGGTCTTGCCGACGCCTCCCTTGCCGGAACAGATGAGGATGGTGCGGGCGGATGCGGACGTCACGGAACCCCAGGGCGTCGGGGCAGGTTAAGGCCGCCGGGAAGGGGATCCCGCTTCGGCCGCTGCAGAGAGGGGCAGCTGGGCTCGGCCGGATCGATGCGGATCTCCCCGTCCACCAGAAGGGCTTGCTCCGCCAGGCCAGGCGCCGGCCGCTCCTCCGGACCGCGGGCCACCGCGCCGGCGATGCGCAGCTGCAGCGGGCGTAGCTGCAGGGCCACGATGCGGGAGCCCTCATCGCCGCGGCAGCCCGCGTGGGCTACGCCCCGCAACCGGCCCCACACCAGAACGTCACCGACGGCGCTGATCCGGGCGCCCGGGTTGAGATCCCCGAGCAGCAGAACCGAGCCCTCACTTTGCAAATGTTCGCCGGAGCGCAGGGTGCCCCGATGCACCTGAAGCGTCTGCCCCCCGTTCGCCTCCCCCGAGCCCCCGGGGGCAGGGGGACCTGCCGACGTTGCGGGCGCCTCGGCGATCAGCCCCAGGGCCGCCGCGGCCACCCGGGTTTCCGGCAGCTGGCTGCACACGCGGCTCAACACCAGGCCCAGCGGCGCCAGCATCGCTTCGGCGGCCCGCAGCTCCGGCCGCGAAAGCCGCCAGTCGCCGGCCAGAAGCGTCAGCTCCCCGCGGAGGTCGCCTGGCGTCTCCCCATCCCCTAACGCCTGGCGCATTTCCTCCACCAGCGTGGCGGCGCCCCGCTCGGGGGGCAGACGCAGCACATGGGGCAGGTGGGGATCCGGGGCCGGAATCAGGGCGGCGGCCATCGGCTCAGGACAGGGGGAAGCGGCCGGCGCAACCTAGGGGGCCCCCGCCGAATCTCCTGCAATGGGTAGCCATTCCGCCAGCAGGTTGCGCAGCGCTGGGGTGGCCTCCGCGGGGTGGATCAGCCAGGCGATCTCCTGGCGGCGGGTGAGGCTCCGCACGAGGGAGGAACGTTGTTCCAGGGCCTGGAGGCGCTGCCCGTCCCAGAGCCGCAGGCCGCCTCTGTAGGGGTCGTAGCCAAGGCTCTGGCGCTGTTGCAGCCCGCAGCAACCCTCGGCGTCCATGCCCGCCGCCTTGGCGAGCCGCTGGGCTTCCGCCAGCAGTTCCAGGCGCCGGGTGGGCTCCAGCTCGCTCACGTCCAGAGCCCGCAGCAGGCGACGGTCCAGCAGCCGGCGGCAGGGATCGGCGAGTTCCGCCGCGCCCTCCTCCCGCCAGCGCAACAGGTGATAGCCCGTGCGGTGATCGTCGTTGGCGAGAAATTCGGCGATGCCCAGGACCTCGGGCTGCCAAAGCCAGGTGGCCATCACGGCGTCTGCCCACACGCCCCGGGGGCCCAGCCGCCGCGCCACGCTCACGGCCCGCCGCAGCAGCCAGGTGCTGACCACGTTGAGGCGGTGGTTGTAGACCGTGCGGTACATCAGTTGGCGCACCACCAGATAGTGCTCGACCGCCATGAGCCCCTTGGGATGCAGGGCGAGGGAGCGATCGGGGGCGAGGGTGAGGGCGGCCAGGATCCGCTCCAGGTCGAGCTGGCCGTAGCTGGTGCCCGTGCTGTGGCTGTCCCGCAGCAGGTAGTCCAGCCGGTCGCAATCCAGCTGGCTGCTCACCAGGGCCTTCACCGCCCCCACCGGATGGCGGCCGTGCTCGAGCAGATCCGCCACCTCCTCCGCCAGATCGGGGCGCAGGGCCTCCAGCGGCCCGCGCAATTCTGGATGCCCCCGCACCAGCCGACCCGACCAGGTTTCATGGCGCATCCCGTACATCTCCTCGCCGGAATGGCTGAAGGGGCCATGGCCCACGTCGTGGAGCAGGGCTGCCGCATAGACGACCGGGCGCTGCGCGGCCAGCGAAGGCTCCATCCGCTCCAGCTGGCGCAGGGCGAGGCGGGCGAGATGCAGCACTCCCAGGGAGTGGGTGAAGCGACTCGATTCCGCCCCCTGGAACGTGAGGAAGGCCGTGCCCAGCTGACGGATGCGGCGTAGTCGTTGAAAAGGGGCGGTGTCGATCAGATCCATGGCCATCGCTTCGGCTGGATCGTCCCGGTCGAGGCGGATCGCTCCGTGCAGGGGGTCGTGGTAGGTGCGCTGGCTCATCGGGATGGGGGCGCGCTGATCCGTGCGGCCAACTCCCGTTCGGCCTCCTCCAGCCAAGGGTCGTCGCTGCCGCCGGGGTTGAGCGGCTCCTGGCCGGCGAGGAGCCGGTCGGGTTCAATGCCGACGGCCTGGATGTCGCGCCCGCTGGGGGTGAGGTAGCGGGCCACGGTTACTGCCAATCCACTGCCGTCCCCGAGGGGGATGAGGGTTTGGATGAGCCCCTTGCCGAAGGTGCGGCTGCCCACGAGCGGGGAGCGCTCGGCGTCCTGCAGGGCCCCGGCGAGGATTTCGCTGGCGCTGGCGGTGCCGCCGTTCACGAGGGTCAGCAGGGGCCCGTCCCATTCGCTTCCCGGCCCGGCCAGCTGGCGGGAGGCGATGCCGCCCCGGTCGCGGGTTTCGACGATCGGCTCGCCGTCGAGCAGTCGATTGGCCACGGCCAGCCCTGCGCTGACGAGACCCCCGGAGTTGTTGCGCAGATCCAGCACGACCCCCTCCACCCCCTCTCGCCGAAACGCCTCCAGCGCCTCTTGCACCTGGGCTGGCACGGGTTCGCTGAACTGGGTGATGCGCAGGACGCCGATTCTTTTGCCGTTCACTGCGCTGCTGGAGGCCCGCACCGGCCGCAGGTCGACATCGCGCCGCTTCAGCAAGAGCTCCCGCTCCCGGCCCGAGGGGCTGCGCAGGCGCAGGAGCACGTCGCTGCCCGGCGGGCCCCGCAGCTGGGCGGCGGTGCCCTCCAGGCCCAGATCCGCCACGGCCGTGCCGTTCACTGCCAACAGCTCGCTGCCGGAGCCAATCCCCGCCGCGGCGGCCGGGGAGCCCTCCAGGGGGGCGATGACCACGAGGCGCTGCTCCCCTCCCCGTTCCGCCTCCCGCAGGGCGAGCTGCAGGCCCACCCCGCTCACCCGACCGCGGGTGTTCGATTGCAGGCCGGCAAACTCCGCCGGCCGCAGCAGGCGGGTGTAGGGATCGCCGATCGGGGCCAGCATCGCCTCGATCGCTTCCCAGGTCTGCACAGAGCTGGCGATCGGTCGCTCCAGGGTCTTCTGGCGCACGCGTTTCCAGTCGACTTGAGCGAGCCGCTCGGGATCCACAAAGCTCTGGTTCACCAGCCGCCAGGCCTCCACCACCTGCTGCTGGGCGTCGCTGAGAGCCAGGGCCGCGTCCCCGATCCCGGGCCAGGGCAGGGTCAGGGGGCCCCACAGGCCGATCAGAAGGAGAGCGCTCAGCAGCCAGCGGCGCGGGGTGAAGGGGCCAGAACCCCGGGCCGGGGCTGTTTCAAACGGTTGAGGGCCTCGGGCGCCGGAGGGCGGTTCGCTCACAGGGGGGTCGGGACGGTCGGTAGACTCTCGCAACCCAAGCCGCCCGCTGCATGGCGAACTCTTCCCCGACCGCTCCCGACGCCAAGTCGAACGCGGTTTACGACTGGTTCAATGAACGTCTTGAGATCCAGGCGATCGCCGACGACATCTCCGCGAAGTATGTCCCCCCCCACGTCAACATCTTTTACTGCCTTGGCGGCATCACTCTGGTCTGCTTTCTGATCCAGTTTGCCACCGGCTTCGCGATGACCTTCTACTACAAGCCCACGGTGGTGGAAGCCTACGCATCGGTCCAATACCTGATGACCGACGTGAGTTTCGGCTGGTTGATCCGTTCCGTGCATCGTTGGAGCGCCAGCATGATGGTGCTCATGCTGATTCTGCATGTATTCCGGGTTTACCTCACCGGCGGATTCAAGCGCCCTCGTGAGCTCACCTGGGTTGTCGGTGTTGTAATGGCGGTGATTACGGTTTCCTTTGGTGTCACCGGTTACTCCTTGCCTTGGGATCAAGTCGGCTACTGGGCAGTCAAAATTGTTAGCGGAGTTCCCGCCGCGGTTCCAGTTGTGGGTAATTTCATGGTCGAACTGTTGCGTGGTGGTGAAAGTGTCGGACAGGCTACCCTCACTCGTTTTTACAGCCTCCACACCTTTGTTCTCCCCTGGCTCTTGGCCGTTTTCATGCTGATGCACTTCCTCATGATCCGCAAGCAGGGCATCAGCGGTCCGCTCTAAATTCATCTAAGTTTACCCTTACTTCTTCCTGATTTTTCCGTCTCTCTTACTCCATACCTTCCCTCGCTCCCCTCCCATGCACGTCCTCAAAAAGCCCGACCTCTCCGATCCGAAACTCCGCGCCAAGCTCGCCAAGGGCATGGGCCATAACTATTACGGTGAACCCGCCTGGCCCAACGATCTCCTCTACATTTTCCCAGTTGTCATTCTCGGCACAATCGCTTGCGTAGTTGGTTTGGCCGTCATGGATCCTGCCATGTTGGCAGACAAGGCGGATCCTTTTGCCACGCCGTTGGAAATCCTGCCGGAGTGGTATCTCTACCCCGTCTTCCAGATCCTGCGCGTTGTTCCCAACAAGCTGCTTGGCATTGCGATGCAGACCATGATTCCGCTGGGATTGATGCTCATCCCCTTCATCGAAAGTTTCAACAAGTTTCAAAATCCTTTCCGGCGTCCCGTCGCGATGGCGGCCTTCCTCTTCGGAACGGTTTTCACCATCTACCTCGGCATTGGTGCCGCTCTGCCCATCGACAAATCCCTCACCCTGGGACTCTTCTGAACCTACCCCGTCCCTTCCGCAGGGGGCTTCAATTTCTTTTCCCCGGCCCTCCCTGCCGGGTTTTTTTTTGCCCCTCCCGTTTCAGAAGACCCCAGGCGGTTCTTGGAGACAAGCTCAAAGGCTGCCGAAACAGAGGCTCACAGGCTTGCCGGAGCGGAAGCCCAGAAGGGGCTCCAGGAGCCGAGGGCTCACCTACCCCGAGGCGGAGGCGGGCTGGGGACAGGGCGAAGCGAACGGGCCCCTGAAGCCAAGGTCGGCTGCTCTTGGACGAGGGGTTGACGGGGTTCGGAAGCAGTGTGGTAAGGTTTTGAACTGCGCGGCCGAGAGGCAGCGCCCCCCCCCCCCCCCCCCCCCCCCCCCCCCCCCACAACCGAAAGGG
>JBIPMZ010000387.1:0-7222 GCA_044376165.1 Cyanobium sp. | reverse complement strand
CCTGCAGCACGGCCCATAGCGGCAACAGTTCAACTGAGGCAACAGCCTACGCAGTCAACAGTTTTTAAGATGCAATGCGGGATCAGTTTTCCCTGTCGCCTGACATCTTCCTCCAGGTGGATGTGGCAGCTGTATGCGCTGCCATTCGTGACTGGACGATCGCCCAGATCCCTGGAGGCGCAGCCGATCTGGACCAGCTGGTCTGTGACGGCAAGACCTTGTGGGGCTCGATCGTGCCCACCGCCAGTGGTGGCTCGGCATTCATTGCCCAGGTGACGCTCTACTCCGCTGCTCTCGGTCTGGCGATCGCCCAGGCCTGCTACTCCACAGGGGAGAACCATGAGCGGGCCGTGCTCAAACAGTTGCTTGGTGAGTTGGATCTGGGTGGCGTGCTGATCCAGGCAGATGCGCTCCACACCCAGAAGCCGTTTTTCACCAGCTCCAGGAGCAGGGAGCCGACTTCCTGCTGACGGTAAAAGGAAACCAGAAGACGCTGCATCGCCAGATCCGCAGCCAGTTTCAAGGAAAGCGTCACATCCCTTTCGTGGCAAGCGATCACGAGATCAGCCACGGCCGCAGCATCACCTGGACGCTGCGGGCAAAACAAGCACCAGCGCACATCCGTGAAGCTTGGAGCGGAACCAGCTGGATAGTGGAGTTGGCGGCTACCGGTATCCGTGACGGCAAGCCCTTCTGTGCCACTCATCTGTTTCTCACGAGCCTGCGCACCACCCCAGAAGCCCTGCTGCAACTGGTAAGAGATCGCTTGAGCATTGAGTGTTGGCACTGGATCCGGGACACCCAGCTCCATGAAGACGCCCACCGCTACCGAGGTAATGGCGCTGGGACGATGGCCACATTGCGAACCGCAGCGCTCAACCTGCTGCGGCTGGCCGGATTTCAGTCGATCCGAACCGGGATGCAGGCGGTAATGCACGACATCACGGTGTTGCTGGCGATGGTCATGCGCAGGCCCAACCCTTGCTAAGACTTTGAATCAGCCCTGGGCCTCCATTTGACGTGGCTCGGTTTTTCAGAGCTTCCTTCAGTTCCAGTGCTGCCTAAAGAACCAATGACGAAGTGCATCCAGCCGTTTCTGGTTGAATGCACCCCCCTCAGTATCTTGATGGCTAAGGCCTCAACACTGTTCACCCAGGCAGGGTCAGGGAAAGCTTCTGGTTGTGTTAAGGCGCTGTGTCCTTGCCCTCCATTGCTGTAGATAGTGGGCTATGCTGACTTCATGAATCTGCTACGCAGCGGCTTGGTCCAACACTTCGAACAAGCCCTTCGAGTGGACAGGCCACCTCTAAGTCTCTGCCTAACCACCCCAGCCTCCCTACCTGCCACTCAAGGGCAGCGTTCGAGGGATCGGGAGCTTGCTTGTTGAGACGAAGTTGACGGAGGGGGTTTCCGTAGCCACGATAAAGTGTGCAGTTCGATTTCGACCCAGGCAAGGACGCGACCAATCTGGGCAAGCACGGCCTCTCCTTGGCGGCCGCAGCTGAGCTCAGTTGGGAAGCAGCACTCGTCTGGCTTGATGATCGGTCTGACTATGGTGAAGCAAGGATGGTTGCCTTGGCTCCAATTGGAGACATACTCTATTTTATAGCCTTTGTAGATCGAGAGTCGACAAGGAGAATTATTAGCCTACGCAGAGCCAATCGCCGTAAGGTCAGTCACCATGTCAAAGCCATCAAAGAAAATCAGCCTGAAGATGCCGACATTTGAGGAAGATGAGTTGATTACAGCGGCAGCGAAATCAGACCCTGATGCCCTTCCGCTTACAGACGAGCAGATGAGCGCGATGGTCCCCATTCGCGTGCTTCGCGGACGTCCAAAGTTGGCAAATAAAAAGCAGCTGGTTTCAATCCGATATAGTCCTGAGGTTATTGGCTATTTCAGGGCTTCTGGAGCTGGTTGGCAAGCTCGTATGGATGCTGTGCTGAAGGACTTTGTTGAAGCTCACTCCACTGGCGATGCGAAGGGGGCCTAACATCATGATTCAGAAGACGGGGGCAGAGGTAACCGCCAATTCCAAAGTTTTGGCCCGTTTCTGATCTTGAGCGTTATACGTTCTAGACTTCTCCGAAAAGCCCACCACTAGTAAAGAGAGACTACTACTCTCAGACTGGCCTCCATGAAGTTAGTAAACACACTTCAGCAGCACCTGGGTCAGCCCGAGGTTGCTCCGTCCTCATACGTTCGTTGGCGGCACGTCGAGCTAGCATCTTCAATTGCTGGGCGATACAAGATATACCTAGACAGTAGATATTGGATCATGTTTCGTGACGTGGTTATAGGCCGGAGGACGGACGAGAACCTAGTTGCACTTCTTGATCGAATTCGTAACGCCGTTGAATCCAAGCGTGCAATCTGTCCCATTTCGCAGGACAGCTTTGCAGAGATTTTCATGCAAAGCGATCCAGATACACTTTCGGCAACCATTCGACTAGTGGATGAACTGTCAGGAGCCGTATGTCTTTCAGACCTCTTCACTCGAATTAATGCCGAACCATGGCATTTCTTAGCTCAACACAAAAGAAGAAATGATGCTGCAAACAATAAAAATCAATTGATATGGACGAAATGTGGCTACGTCCTTGGATATGTGGCACCTCAGTCAAAGTCATTTACTCGGGAGCAGTCTGACGCGATTGAAAAAGCTATTTTTGATCAGATGTGGAATGCTAACTTTGCCGACATCTTTCAATATCTTGGATGTTGCCCAGAGTGGAAGCCCATCCCCAATTCTGCAGACAAGTACAATCAAGGAAAGTTTGCCAACGCAAATGAATTCATCTCGTTTAAACAGCTGTTCATGATTGAGCTAGCTGGCATTCTGAGTCTTCTTAAAGACTCTCTTGCGGAGATCATGTATCAGATTTATCCGAGTGAAGCTGGAGCAGGTGCAGATCCGAATGCGAAGCCAGACCCTGCCATAGGTCAGTCGGCTGCAAACCTGATATACAACCTATTCAAGCTAGACAAGATGGAGGATGAATTGCCAACTTTGTCGACATACGTCACTCTTCATGCAGCTTTCCGATGGCAAAGAAACAGAAGATACAAAGCCAACGATCTTGCCGATCTTCGCCATGCTGTAATGGCCCTGCCTTACTGCAATATGTTCTTAACTGAAAAGCCATTGTGCCATCTGATTCATGAGAAACACCTCGGTCTTGCAGAACGCTTTGTGTGCAAAACCCATGCAGAACCTGATCTTGCTATCGTATCTCTTATTGAAGCCGACGTATAACAGCAAGATGCAGCGGGCGGGACCTGCATTGCTTGTCTAGATCGATGAGATAGCATCCACCCCTGATCTTGAACGTTAAAAGGAGTTGCAAGAGCCATTCATAAGTCTCCCCGAAACGAGTTAAACTTGATCGGTTGATGCGGAAGCACTCGAGCCGGCTAAGGTCTGAACATGAAGTCAGAGATCCAAAATCGCTTCAATGGAAACCTTGAGCGCGTCGAGCATCTCGTTGCGCTCTATGAGACGGTGACTGCTGGATCTGGACGCCGGCCAGTGGACACATCAGACATCCTGCGTTCTGCAGTTGTTTTCCTTCATGCGACATTAGAGGACTTTTTGCGAAGTCTCCTTGAGTGGAAGCTCCCAAGCGCTCAAGCTTCCTACCTAAAGGATATTCCTTTGCCGGGAATGAAACCTCGATCACCATTCAAGCTTGATGATCTAGCTCTTTTTCGTGGATCCAGTGTTGACGACTTAATATCGCGTTCAGTTGCTGATCATCTCGAGCGTTCAAACTTCAACGACCCAGGTGAAGTCAGCTTAGTTCTTGAAAGCATTGGGCTCGTGCGATCACTGCTTGATCCTTATCGTGACAAGCTTGGGCCCATGATGAAACGGCGCCATTGGATAGTTCACCGAGCTGATCGGAACAAGGCAACTGGCAGTGGGCAGCACTCCGCACTCGGGCTACAGAAGGCTACAGTTGAGACGTGGTCTAAGGCAGTAAGACAATTCGGCATTTCAGTACTTAACCACATCTAATCAAAAGGAGACCTTCCATGACAACTCGTGTTGAGCTTGAGCGCGCACTCTCAGCGATGCCTGGAATCGATACCGTTACAGTCGTAGGGGATTACAACTTGATAGCCACAGTTGTATCTGCTTCTTTTCAGCAACAGGATGAAGCACTTCGCCAAGAGAATGTTTGGAAATACTTAAGCGATATGCTTGGCTCGGACGACTTGAAAAACGTTGAATTTATATTTACTAGCACACCAGAAGAGGACGCTGCTGTTTAAGCGCCTACTTCAGTAGCTTAACGAATCCCTTCTAACATCAAGATGCAGAAGGCGGGAGCACAGGATGTCGTATATTCCAAGGTGCCTCCCGCTTCTGATCTTTAACGATCGACGTCTGGAGCCGCAAAGTGGTGGCTTGGAATGTGGCCGAGCTGGAAGACGCCCAGATCGCCGCTGATTTGGTGAGCCGCGCCTGCCTGCGGGAGCGGATCTGCAAGGGCCGGCCCCAGCCACTTAATTCTTTATTGCGACAATGGCAATGCCTAGCCGCAGGCTTCTCGAAGAGCTGCGGGCCGCCACGCCTCGAAAGCCGGCTGGAGGAGCTGGGGGTGCTGAGATCCTTCTCCAGGCCAAGGGTGAGCAACGACAACCCCTTCTCGGAGTCGCTGTTCCGCACTGTGAAATACCGGCCGGACTACCCCAGGCGACCCTTCCAGAGCGTGGAGGAAGCCTGTCTGTGAGTGTGTGCATTCGTGGACTGATACAACCACCAGCACCGCCACAGTGGTATAAGTTTCGTTACGCTCGATCAACGCCATAACGGCAAAGCCTAAGAAATCTGTCGCCACCGTGCCCGTATCTTCGAGCAGGCCCATCAGCGTCATCCTCGCCGCTGGAGCCGAAGCACCCGCTGCTGGCGACAACCCGAAATGGTTTGGATCAATCCTCCTCCTCCAGAAAACGACGCCAAACCAGCTATGTTGATTATGGCCGCCTGATCGGCAGAGGCGTCATCTTTCCTAGCGGTCACCGAGTCAGGAATGACAGCAATGGCTTATCAATATTACGACACAAACCATGAAGTAGCTAGTTGAGATTCAGCCATACACGACTACAAGACTTACTAGAGCTCTTAGCAATTCAAATCGGGCCACTTGCCTGAGTGACAGGAAGCTTCGAGGAACCCATTAGAGCGAATAGCCTGCTGTAAGATTATTGTAAAATTTAGCAATTACCTCCTGCCACTCAGAGGCAGCGTTAGGCTTAGCATGGAGCTATCAGCGAGATTATTACTAAGGCTCGATCTTGCCCATTTGGCTAGTTTGTAAATATTTGATAAAAAACAGAATAAACGCCCTTCGAGAAGGGTCAAATATGTTAAAATAAGATTTTCATATGTAAATCAAGCATGAATCTTTACTTCTGCGGCGTGCTCCCTGAAATCGAAAGAGGGACGACTCAAGAAATTCATGTAAACAAATTACTTTGGTTATAGCTTATTTCCTTGTTCAATAGGTATCAAAAAAATCCTTCACCTTGATTCCAACCCGCAATGACACTAAAATTTGAAGTAATCAAAAATTTTTCACTGGATAGAATTCTTGACTATCCTCCAGAAAAGGCAGCACAAAGAGGCGAAAGGAGTGGGCATGGCTCATACCATTACAATCGTCGAAAGTTTATAAATATTGCAGGATGCACTATCGTTGGAACTTCAATGTCTGGCTTATTTGGCTATCTAAGACCCGAAAAAGCGCATGCTGGTTGCTTTGTGGATTATTATGGACAAACCTGGTGTGATCCATATTCAATCTGGTTTTATAGGTATTATCAACAACAGCTTCAGGCACAGTATGGCAGGTTATTGTTATCTCAGCTCCAAAATCTCACGCTAAATGCATATAAAATGCCAGCTTTTCAGCCAACAACAGGCTATATCAGTCTATTGAATAATAAATATACTTCATCATCTGGCCAGCTTTCGCTTACGGTTGTCGATTCAAGATCCCTGGATGAGTTAGAAGGTGTAATTTCTAACTCATACTCAATCCCTCCAAGAACAGTTCAAACAATAAGATTTGATGATGGCCCGAGTGCGCAATCCGCTGGCCGAAAGAAATTTTCAGCATGGACCGCTCGCGGTGGCAGATCTAAAGATTTTATGGTCTATGCATAATTATCACTCTATTGATATTTATGCATGGCAATCAATTTCACTCATAGCGACATACTTACAATGATCAGCTCTAGAGGTGCGATTGAAATAATAGTTGCATTAATAAGTGCTGCAAGCGCGATTTGTATCGCAGTTATTTCTAACTGGGACAAGCTTTTTTCAGAAAGATTGCAAATAACTCAAAAAAAGCCTATATCTCCACCTTTAGTCTGGAAGCCATATAAAGACCTGCGGGAGAGGCTTCGTCCTGAAGTTATCTCAACGCTTGAGCGATATATCTCTAATGGAAAAGAAGCTTATTGGAATCTTGATTTATCGCTCATAAGTAAAATGCTTACTGGAGACGCACTAGAAATATTGAAGGGTGACATAGATAAAAGACAGCTATCGGGTGTGCGCGTGGATATTGAAAGCAATGAAATGCAGTATGACATTCTCACCATTACAGAGAATCCCTTGAAAACCGAAGTCTCCCTTTCAAGGAATGTTCAAATAACTTTATATTCTCAAGAGACTAATCAGTGTAAAACTACGGCATCATTCACGCAGAAACAAATTTTTTATTTGCAATATCAGGAAAATGAGTGGAAAATATATGATATAAAAAATCAGTCGAAACCTCCCAAGGGGCAGGCATGTTAATATTCCTTGGTTTCTTGTTTTAACTTCTTCTACCGATGAGTTTGAATATAAAACTTATCACTTGATTAACATTGCCATGCGCAAGAGGCGTCTCCACTAGCTTACAAGCTTTTTTTAGTTATCTCCGGCCAGGTGATGCGAGACATTGGAAGGATCAGATAGCCGCCAAAGGTGCCGCCGTCATGACGTTAAAGTGCTAGGATTTGTGCATGGAAGAAACCAAACATGCCACCATCTACTTTGACGCCCAGGTGCATCGAGCACTACGGATGAGTGCAGCTGCGTGCAACCGATCCATATCAGATATGGGGCACCTCGAAAAATCAAAATGACAGTTGATTACGGCATGATTTCGGCTATAATCAGCTGAGCAGTTTTCAGGTCAGCGGTGGGTCAGAGAGGCTTCTG
>JBIPMZ010000112.1:0-7230 GCA_044376165.1 Cyanobium sp. | reverse complement strand
AGGACCACTGGCAGCCGGCTGCCGCCACCCTGCGGCTGCTGGAGGGCGTCTCCTTGGCCGGCGCCGCCTGCGATCCGCACCTGGCGGGCTGGTTGGTTCACTTTCTGCAGTTCTACCGACCGACCCTGGAGAAGGTGCTCCGGCAGCGTGACCGGTGTCTCCGCCAGCAAGCGAGCTCCAGGGCCGCAGCGTTGGAGGCTCGGGACCTGGAGATCCCCAGCCACTGCCCCATCGATTGGGCGGCCGACCTGGCGGCAGCCGAAGCGGCACGGCCCTCAATCGGGCAGGCCGAAGCGCGGGCGCAAGCGAACCCCGAGCGCCGTTCCCAGAAGGGCGAAGACGATCCAGAGCCAGCCGTGCAGGCTGGTGGAGGCGATGCCCGCCAGATAGGCCCCGACATTGCAGCCGAACGAAAGCCAGGACCCGTAGCCCATCAGTAAACCCCCCAGCAGGGCGGCGGCCACCGCAGCGGCCGACGGCGGCGAACGGAAGGTCAACCGCCCGGCGGCGGCGGCAGCAGCGGCGGCACCCAGCACGATCCCCAGATTCATCACCGAGGTGTGGTCCTCGAACAGCCCGGTGTGCAGGGCGCGAGCGAAGCGTTCCTGCTGCCAGAGGACGCTGCCGCCGGGATCCCAGCCCAACAGATGGGCCAGCTTGGCCGCCCAGAGGGTGAACCCCCAGGTCACGCCCCAGGGTCGACCCGCCAGCAGCAGGGTCAGCCCGCCGAGCAGCGCAAGGGCCAGGGCTCCGCCGCCCGGGCTCCAGGGGCCCACCCACAGCGTGCGCCAGCGGAACGGCTTTCGGCCCGAGGCGGGCCGCAATCGCCCGGAGCTTTGCCATCCCCAGAGCGCCGCAGCCAGAAGCCCGAGCACCAGCACCTGCAGCAAGGCGCCACGCCAACCCCAGCGTTCGAGCAGCGAAATCGCCTCCAGCCGGGGCAGCGCCCGCCATGGCCCCGGGGTGAGGGTGGCCAGAAAGGAACCGGCGCCGAAGCTCGTCAGGGTGACCAGCATCATGCCGCTGCCGCCACCGATCGCGGCCAGGGTGCCGCACGCACAGCCGCTGCCCAGCTGCATGCCCACACCGAAGAGGGTCGCGCCGATCGCAGCCTGCAGCGCCACGGGTGCGACGCTCCCCTGCGCCGCTCCGCTGAGCAGGATCGGAGCGAACAGAAGGGTGAGCAGCAGCAGCAGAATCACTTGGGCCAACACCCCGCGGCCATCGCCATGGACGAGCAGACGGCGGTATCCGGAGGCGAAGCCGAAGCTGGCGTGCTGGAGCGAGGCTCCCAGAAGCACCCCGACTGCGGCGAGCGCAGACGGGCGCCAGCCATGGGAGGCGGCGGCCACCAGCAAGCCGGACAGCAGAGCGGCAATGGCCAGCAGGGGAAGGCGCTGCGGGGGCTGCGCCGATGGGATGGTCCTCATGTCACAACGGGCGGCTCCAGGGCCTCGCGCACGATCTGCCCCAGCTGATCCGCCTCCACCAGGAAGCCGTCGTGGCCGTGCAGGCTGTCGATCACCCGCAGCGGGCCGGCGCCCGGGGCCAGCAAGGCGATCTGCTGCTGCTGCTCGAGGGGAAAGAGCCGATCGCTGGCCACCCCGACGACCGTGAGGGGCTGGGTGAGGCGCCGCAGCGCCGGCTCGAGGCCGCCGCGACCGCGGCCGAGGTCGAACAGGCTCATCGCCCGGGTCAGGGCGATGTAGGTGTTGGCATCGAAGCGTCGCGCCAGTTTGTCGGCCTGATGGTCCAGGTAGGAGGCGATGGCGAAGCGCCCGCCAGGGCGACCGTTCTGCCAAGCATAGGGATCCTCCTGAGCCTGGGGCTGCCGTCCGAAGCGCAGCTCCAATTCCTGGCGGCTGCGGTAGGTGAGGTGGGCGATCCGGCGGGCTACACCGAGACCCCGGTGGGGTCCCTCCCCATCGGGCATGTCGTAGTAGTCGCCACCGCGGAAGCCCTGATCGGCGTGGATCGCGGCGATCTGCGCCTCATGGCTGCCGATCTGATCGGCCCCCAAGGCGGCGGCGGCTCCGATCACGATGCCTGCCGCCACCCGCTCCGGATGGGCGACCAGCCATTCGAGCACCCGCATGCCGCCCAGGGAGGGACCGAGCAGGCAGGCCCAGCGCCGGATGCCCAGGGCCTCGCTGAAGCGACGTTCCACCTCCACCATGTCCGCCACGGTGATCAGCGGAAAGCGACTGCCCCAGGGCTTGCCGTCCGGAGCCAACGTGGCGGGGCCGGTGGTTCCCTGGCAACCGCCGAGCACATTGGCGCAGACGACAAACCAGCGTCGGGTGTCGATCGAGCGCCCTGGCCCCACCAGCCCGTTCCACCAGCCGCCGTGGCGATGGCCCGGGCCGGCCGCGCCGCAGACGTGCGAGTCACCGCTGAGGGCGTGGGCAATGAAGAGGGTGTTGACCCCATTCGGCTGGAGGGTGAAGCCCGATTGGGTGGTGAACGGACCGAGGGAGAGAAAGCGGCGCTCGCCGGGGTGATCGCCCTCGCGCCAGGCCCCGCTGGCGGGAGGAGGAGGGTCGGCAGCCGGCATGGCTCAGCGCGGCAGAGCCGCGAAGCCGAGCTCCAGATCACCGAGGATGTCCTCCAGGCCCTCCAGGCCCACCGAAAGACGGATCAGGCCGGGGGTGACGCCGGAGGCGAGCTGCTCCTCGGCGGAGAGTTGGGAGTGGGTGGTGCAGGCCGGATGGATCACCAGGCTGCGCACGTCGCCGATGTTGGCCACATGGCTGTGCAGCTTGAGGGCCTCCACAAAGGTCTTGCCGGCCTCGACGCCGCCCTGGATCTCGAACGCCAGGATTCCGGAGGTGCCCAGCGGCGCGTACTTCCGCCCGCGGCCGTACCAGGGGCTGCTCTCCAGGCCCGCATAGTTCACGGACAGCACCTCGGGCCTGGCGTGCAGCCAGCGGGCGACCGCCAGGGCGCTGGAGGTGTGGCGCTCGATCCGCAGGGAAAGGGTTTCCAGCCCCAGGGCGATCAACCAGGCGTTGAAGGGAGCGATGGAGGCACCCAGGTCGCGCAGCAGCTGCACCCTGGCCTTGAGGATGAAGGCGAGGTTGGCGCCGAGGGAGCCGTTCACGCCCAGATCCCGCGCATAGACAAGCCCGTGATAGCTGGGGTCTGGCTGGTTGAAGTTCGGGAAGCGTTCGGGCTGGGCGGCGTAGTCGAAACGCCCGCTGTCGACGATCACACCACCGATGGCGGTGCCATGGCCGCCGATGTATTTGGTAAGGGAGTGGATGACGATGTCGGCGCCCCATTCGATCGGGCGGATGAGGTAGGGCGTGGCCACCGTGTTGTCCACAATCAGCGGCACGCCCACCGCATGGGCAACGGCGGCCACGGCCTCGATGTCGAGGATGTCGCTTTTGGGATTGGCGATCGATTCTCCGAAGAAGGCCTTGGTGTTGGGCCGTACAGCCTCTTGCCAGGATTGGGGATCCTCGGGGTTGGCGACGAAGGACACCTCGATCCCGAGCTTGGGCAGGGTGTAATGGAACAGGTTGTAGGTACCACCGTAAAGGGAGGGGCTGGAGACGATGTGATCCCCGGCTTCGGCCAAGTTGAGAATCGCAACCGTTTCGGCAGCCTGGCCGCTGGCCAGCAGCAGCGCCGCCGCCCCGCCCTCCAGGCTGGCGATGCGTTCCTCCACCGCCGCCTGCGTCGGATTCATGATGCGGGTATAGATGTTCCCAAATTCCTTGAGGCCAAATAGATTGGCTGCATGGCTGGTGTCATGGAAGGTGTAGGAGGTGGTTTGGTACAGCGGCAGGGCGCGTGCGTTGGTGGTGGGATCGACAACCTGCCCGGCGTGAATCTGCTTCGTTTCGAACGACCAGGTGGCTGTCATGACAGAGGAAAAGCATAAACTACAATGACCCTATGGCCGCAGGGAAGCGCCCCCATGTGGCAGTGACAACAGGAAGCTGTGCGTCAACGCACGAAAGTCCCCTGGGGGATCCCGGTGCTTCGCGTCATGCCTCCGCGGTGAGTGCGATCTGAAAAGGGATCGGATTGCGCAGGGTGTTGGCGACGGGGGAGTAATGGTTGGCCTGCTCCACAATCGCCTTCAGTTCATCCGGACTGGCATCCCCTTCGATCAACACCCTCACCCGGATCGCCTGAAAGCCCATCTGGGCGGGGGAAACCTCCAGGGTTCCACCAGCTCCCCAGGCGGCCGGATTGCCGATGTCGCCCTCCAGGAACAATTCCAGTCTGGAGAGCCTGACTTGCTTCCAGGTGGCCACAGCTGTGATGCCCACGGCCAGGCAGGCTCCCAGGCCGGAGAGCACGATTTCCCCCGGTGCTGGGGCGGTGTTTTGCCCCAGGAGATGCAGGGGTTCATCCACCACCACCGGCGCATGATCGCCCACATAACTGAGAGTGCGATACTGGCCGTCGCTGACGGTGTGGACGCGATTGGTGCCGAGCCCGGTTGGATGGAGGCGGCCCTTCTCCGCGAAGGCCAACAGGCCATCGCGATCGATCGGGCGCAGGTGGGTGGTCACGGTTTGGGGTTGAGAAGGGTTCATGGTTCGGGTCTGACGCCGCTTTCACGAAGGGATTGGATCTCCTTGCGCAGCTGCTTGAGCGCCGGCGTGACGATCGCCACGAAGTGGGATTCACGGATGCGCCGCTGCACGGCGGAACGGGCCAGGTAGCCGCGCGCACCCTGGTGAAGCAGGGCCGCTTGGGCCGCCCGCAGACTCAGCTCCGAACCCTGAGCCCTGGCCTCGAGCACGGCAAGGCGATAAGCAGGGGAGCGGCGCTGGGGGGTGCGGGCGAGCTGAAGGATTCTGTGGCGCAGGCCATCGAGCTCGTCCTGCAGGGGTTCGGCCTGCTCCTGGAGAACCTGGTTGACAGGCCCGAGGGCCCCTGGCACGTCGCGGATCGAATCGATCGCCCCCTCGATCACGCCAAGGGCGAAGCCGCATTGGAGCAGGACAAAGGCGGGGCGAATGGCGCCAATGAAGGCGGCCGCATCATGGGCGATGATCGATTCAGGCCCGATCCACACCTCGTTCAGCCGGATCGCGAAGGTGCTGGTGCCCTCCATGCCGGAAAAAGCTGGACAGGGCAGCAATTGAACCCCGGGGGCGGAGGCGTGCAACAGCACCATCACCTGATGGGTGGACGTGCCGTCCTCCTGCAGCACCGCGGCGATCACCCCGCAGTAGCCATCGGGCTGCAGATGACTCACCCAGGGAAGGGAGCCGCTCAAGCGATATCCATCTCCTTGCGGAGTAGCCCGCAACAGAAACTTTTCAAGGCCGGCGTAGTCCTTGATCGGGTTCGAGAGACCGGTGCCGCCCAGCCCCTCGCCCCGAATGTGACGGCTGAGCCACTCCCCCTGGAGAGCGGGATTGGCGGCTTCCTCCAGGTAAAGGCCGCAGGCGGCCTGACACCAGGCCACGAACCCCGTGGATCCACACACCCGAGCGATTTCGGCGATCAAGTCGATCGAAACGCCCAGATCGCCGATCTCTCCATGGCTGCGGAGGTGGGCGCTGAAGGCGCCGAGGCCGGCCAGTTGCCGCAACAGCTCGCGCGGGTAGACCCCCTCGCGGTCGATGGCCTCCGCCAGGGGGGCGAGGCTGGAGGAGACCAGCCAGCGGATGCGTTTCCGTCGCTCCTGCGCCGAGAGAATCGGAGGCGTCACCACTTGCGGATGGGTGGCTACCAAAGATGAGGTCAAGAACTGCAGGAATTTTGAAGGACCGGCCCCGCTGCTGCGGGTAAAGCGAGTGACAACCCCAGGCCCCGCCCTTGTATCCAGGGGCACCTGGGGACCCGGGGCCGATCCCTAGGGTCTGCCACAAACCACGCAAGCTCGATGAGTGAAAGGGCCCATGACGGTGTTGCGTTGAGCGCTCCGCCCGCGATGCCGCCGCAAGCCCGATCCCAGGTTTTTGCTGCCCCCTTGCTGGAGATCCGACGGGTCAGCCATCGCTTCCTCCCCCCGGGGAGGCGAGCCGAGCGCAAAGGGGAGGCCGTCCTGGCAGACATCAGCCTGCATGTGGAATCCGGCGAGATTGTGGTGCTGCTGGGGCCCAGCGGCTGCGGCAAGTCCACCCTGTTGAATCTGGCCTCGGGCCTGACCCCCCGGCATCGAGGGGAAATCCGCCTGCGGGGGCAGGAGATCCGCGGCCCCGATCCGCGGCTTGGCCTCGTCTTCCAGCAACCGGCCCTGCTTCCTTGGCTCACGGTGCGGGGCAACGTGGAGTTTGGCCTCACGCTGCGCCACTCCGAGCGCCTGTCGGTGAGCCAGCGCCGGGAGCGGATCCACGACACCCTGCAGCTGGTTGGATTGCGGATCGATCCGGAGACGGCACCCGCCCATCTTTCCGGTGGCATGGCGCAACGGGTGGCGCTGGCCAGGGTGCTAGTGCGCAACCCCAGCCTGCTGCTGTTGGATGAACCCTTCAGCGCCCTGGATGCGGTAACAAGAGCCGAGATGCAGGAGCTGCTGCTGCGCATCGTGGCGCAGACCGGCACGGGCATTTTGATCGTCACCCATGATGTGGAGGAAGCGATTCAACTGGGGGATCGCATTTTGCTGATGCGCACGCAGCCGGGCGCGATCGAACGGGAGTGGATCGGCCGAAGAGGCCAGCCGGAGTCGGAGCGCAGCGCCCTGGGCCGCGAAGTGCTGGAGGCGCTGAAAACGATCCTCAAATCACGCTCCCTCTGATTCATTCCACACAATCGCCAACTATCTGATCAAGAAATGAGGACGAATCACCCCCTCACCTGCGACTGCTGCGGCATGAACCGCCGGCAGTTTCTCCGGTTTGGCAGCCTGCTGGCTGCGTCGGCGGGTCTGCCGCTGCTCGGTGCTCAGCGCCCCTTGCTGGCGGCCAGTGCTGCCTCCTCCAAGGCTCAGGATCAACCGGTGAAGATCGGCTATCTGCCGATCCTTGACGCCTCGCCCCTGCTGATCGCCGCGGCCCGCGGAGCGTTTCGCGAGCAGGGCCTGACGGTGCCTGATCCGACGCGCTTTCGGTCCTGGGCGCAGTTATCCGAAGCCTTTCTGGCGCGGCAGGTGAATGTGGTGCACATGCTGTTTCCCACCACCATCTGGATGCGTTATGGCAAAAAGTTCCCCGCCAAGGTGGTGGCCTGGAATCATACAAACGGCTCCGCACTCACCGTTCAGGAGACCATCGCCAAGCCCTCCGATCTTGGCGGCCAGGTGGTGGCGATTCCCTT
>JBIPMZ010000240.1:0-3913 GCA_044376165.1 Cyanobium sp. | reverse complement strand
ATCTTAAGCTGATCTGATACCTTTCCGACGGGGTCAATAAGCACACGCGTGAGCCCCTCCAGAGAACCCTTCAGGGCAATCGCACTCAGTTTGCCGCAGTCTGGGTTCTGCCGCAGTCTGGGTTCTGCGATATTTGGCAATGGGGTCAATGACCAGGCATTTACTTCCCGATCTGAGCTTGAATCACAAGCCCGCGATCACTCCCCCGGAACAAAGCGGAGAGTTTACCTTTGCAGGGCAGCGCCGTAGCTCTGGATCCGAGAGGGGAGAGGCCACCCCTGGCTGCGGAGTACGGCATGCAGCCGCTCCGTGGCCTGGGGGAGCCTCGCGGAGGACAGCGCTGGAAAGGCATGGTGGGTGCTGTGGTGCGGAAGCCCTCCCAGCAACGCATTCAGCAGGGGTCCACTCCACACATCACGCGTCGTGGCCAATTGGCGCAACCGCTGCGGCCAAGGGGCGGCTTCGCTGCGCTCTGCAGCCTCCTGCCACAGCCCGTGGTGCTCCACCAAGCCCCGATATTGAATGATCGCACCAATCACCCTTTCGAGAATGATCCAAAACAAGAGATAGCGTACAAGAACTCCTTGAAGAATGGCAAAAGCAAGCAAGCAAGAATGAAGTAGAATCACCCCGCATCCATCAAGACGAAGCGCGGCATCCAAGCGGGTATCTACTCTGCGCAGGCGCCAGCCCTTACAGGCGGTGTCAACAATCAAGCCAACCCCGCCCAGCAGCAAACAGCGAGCGCTGAAGGGATGCCGGTTCAGCCCGGCACGCAGCGGGCGGAAGGAAAGGGAATCCTGCGGCAGCGGCTGGGTCCGCTCCGGATCGCGACCGTCCAGACCATTCCAGCGGTGATGCAGAAGGTGCAGCCTGCCATAGGTGGCAAAGGGCCAGGCCATCGGCCAGCTCAGCAGGCAGCCGAGACCAAACTCCAACGATCGCCAACCCAGCAGCGTGCCATGCACCATCTCGTGGGTGGCGATCAACAGCAAGGCATACGCCACCCCCGCCAGCAACAGCACCAGCAGGCCGCCGATCCCTGCGGGGAGCTGCCAGTACAAAGCCGTAGCGCTGACCAGAAGGAGCGAAAGCCCCAGCAATCGACCCACCGCCGCCAGCCGCTCCGCCCCAGTGGGAGGCGAATGCAAGTCGGCCACCGACTTGAGCAGGAGCCGGTCCAATTCCAGAAGCCGCTCCCTGCTGTGCGGAGAGATCGAGGGGTCGAGAGGGACCATGACCGACTCCCTGGCTTGAAGATCTGAGAAACCTGACGCTAGGACCTGCGACCGGCTGGGTCCAGCGGGGTGGGGATGTTGGTGGATTGACACCTCCGGCGAGGATACCAGCGAATGGCGCGAGAGCCCCATCAAGTCTATTCAGTATATTCTTGGCGAGGGAAGGCGATCGTTGCCCATGCCCATGCATGGGCCTTGCCTCTATGGTTTTGTGCCTTTTTAGCTCTCCTCAAGCGAGTAAAAGTCTGATCAGGCCAGCCAAATCCCAGCTGATTAGCACAGACCAGTCATTAAGAGGGGTTCGCCACAGCCGCCTCGTTTCCTTCCGCAACGATCGCTTGCCAGCTCTGGCAAAGCACAGCAGGCTTGGCTTAGGTCAAGCATCAAATTCATGAAAAACTACGGTGTGCTCAAGGGAGCGGCTGTCGCCTACAAGCGTGACAACGATCAGGATCCCCATTCCGAGCTTCTCCTCAGCGTCGATGGGGCGAGCTACAGGGTGGCGATCAATGTTCGCTCCAGTCGTGGGCCGATCGCGAAGCGGTTGATCGAATACCTGATCCTTCGCGACCTCAACCATCCGATCGTCGATCGGGTCCGCAGCCTTCCCCACGGCTGGAACGCCATCTCTCCGGGTAGACCCAACAGCCCCGCGATCGACTACATCCGTAGCAACCTCTTCCGGGCCACGGACATGAAACCAATCGTTCACACCAAACCCGGCCCCAACAACGACCTGTTCGAGCGGGTGGAAGACCTGCTCCAGCGGGCCATCGATGACGACGACGCCGTGGTGTACGCCTTCGGGGAACGCTGGGGCCCCGAGCCCAGCAAGCCAGATGGCTACTTCTTTTTCAAGCCCGGAAACGGTGTTCACCTGATCCACATGAACCAAGGGGGCTCCGGCGACAGTGGCGGTCGCTTCCGCGATGGTGCCCTGCTGGTTGATTTCCCCCGCTCGGGAATCACCACAGCTCTCTTCCTGAAGTTCCAGAATCAGGTGTGGCACACCTCCGGCCCACAGGCCCTGCCGATTGCAGGGGCTCCCGCTGTAGCCGCACTGCCCATCCCCGAAACCGGCGCCATCGCCGCCTGGTCGGTGCTGGCCGCCGATTCCCCCTACCGCCTGGCTCGAATCGTGGCGGCCATGGTGAACCCCCGGGGAACGGATCGGGGGGCGGAGTCGGTTACGGTGCTCAACATTTCCGATCGCGATCTCAACCTCGCGGGCTGGACACTCCGCGATGAGCAGGAGCGCAGCGAACCCCTCACCGGTTCGATCCGCCCCGGCGAAGCGATCACCCTGCCCCTCAGCGGCAGCGGTGTCCAACTCTCCAACGAGGGGGGCACGATCACCCTGCTCGATGCCCAATCCCTCAAGGTAGACGGTGTGGCCTACACCCGGGCAGACGCCCAGACGGAAGGCCGGCCCGTGGTCTTCCGCTGATGGGCACGGGCAGGCAGCCCCAATGGCTTAGGATCTCGTGAACTATAGCGTGATCCCACCATGCCCTTCTCCTTACGATGACAATCAGCCCTACGCAAGGCTTCCGGTGCAGCAACGTGCATCTCGAGCTCACGAGCCAGTGCAATCTGGCCTGCGTCTATTGCGCGGTGTCTCAGCCCGGCTACAAGGCGATTTCTCTTTCGCCAGAGAAAACCACCCTTGTAATCGATTGGCTTCTAAAGAATGACGTTACGAATATCAACCTGAACGGCCACGGGGAGACCACTATCTTGCCCGGCTGGGAAGATATTGTGAACCCATTAGTTAAAAGCCCCTCAAGGTGCCACCTGATTACAAACGCAACAAAGATTTATACCGATGCAGAAATAAATACCCTCTGTCAGCTGAATTCAATTACGATCTCCTGCGACACCTTTGACCCCGAGCTTCATGCCCGCTTGCGCCGTAAGTCGCAACTTCGCAATGTGCTACGCACCATCGCTCAGATTCGTGATGCAGCCAAAAAACGAAAACGGAATCCTCCTATTATCATGCTGAGCTGCGTGCTGGGAGCAGAAAATAGCGAGCGACTCGAAGAGTTCATCCTTGCTGCACAATGTATGCAAATCCACTCCATCCAACTCTGCAGTCTTACAGAATACCCCCTGCCGCTTGATGCCAATCATCAGCTTTCCCCCCTTTCAACCTTATCACCAGCAAAATTGAATACCTTGAAGCGCCTTCTTGACAAATACATGATTGAATGCAATTATTCAGGCGGTGTTTTTCTTCGTGTCCAGGCTCGCATTCTTACTGAGATTAATTTTCACCTCACGGCTCCCCTTCCCACGCCTTAACGAGCATGAGCTGCCAGACAAAAGCATGCCTTGATCCGTGGTCGTTTCTGATTATAAAAGCGGATGGGAATGTTTGTCTCTGTTGTTGGTCCCCACCTGTGGGCAATATCAACGAGTCGGATCTCAACGAAATAGTAACAGGCCCAGAAGCCCAGCTTTTTCGCAATTCACTGCTCACAGGTGAGCTCATGAGCTGTTGTCATCGATGCCCGGCCAGGGGCGATACAAGCACCGAGGCCCTCCGGGCCGACGTGCAGCTCTATCTAGCAGATTCAGAAAAACAGTACACGATCTCGCATGGACAACTCGCTTTGAGCAAGCCTATTTTCAACAGGAGCAAGCTTCTATCAATAACCGGAGTGAAGCTATGG
>JBIPMZ010000290.1:0-3328 GCA_044376165.1 Cyanobium sp. | reverse complement strand
ATTTAAGAGACTTAGGCGCATCCGCTGGTAGCTATACTCTCTACACTTATGCTGATCTCAATTTGTTTCCGAGTTTGGGAGCCCTCGTACGATCTCCCTTTTCCATACTTCTCTCCTTGCTCTCCTGCGTCAACACAGCCGCTGCCGGGATCAGCGCCACCGGGTGCACCTTTCCTCGCTGGCGCTTTTGGCACTCCTCGCGGTTGCTGCGGAACTGGCTGGCCGAACTAGATCGAGAGCATCTTGAAGCCAAGCGCGATGAGAACCCCACCCCCCACAATCTCCAGGCGGCTGCCGAAGGCCGCCGGCATCCTCTTGGCTAATCCGAGGCCGAGGTAGGTGGAGGCAAAGGCCGCCAGGGCGATGGCCAGGGAATAGGAGACGATCGGTTTGCCCGCGAGGCCAAGGGTGACGCCCACACCGAGCGAATCGATGCTGGTAACGGTAGAGACAAATAAAATCTTCAGAAAACTATGGGTGCGTGGATCTTCCGCTTCAGGGGTATCCTCGGGATTGTGGTGATAGGCTTCCCAGCACATGTGGGAGCCGACGGCAACGAGCAAAAAGAAGGCCACCCAGTGGTCGTAGTTAACGATGAGATCCTTGGCAATCCGCCCGAGTAAAAAGCCGACGGCCGTGGCACCTCCCTCGGCGAAGGCAGAGCTAAACGCAAAAGAAAAGGCCCGCCTGGCCGAGAAGCGACGGAAACCCATCGCAAAGGCAGCCGAAAAGGAATCGATGCTGAGCACAATCGCGAAAACAACGATCTCCCAGGCCATCGACAACCAGCTGATCGGATAAGGTTAGCTGGGGGCCCTCCTCTTGCCCAGCTCCCCCCACCGGCCTCGGGCCCTGGGGCGACGGCATGGCGCGGCTGCCGCAGGCCGTCCCCCTGCGGCCACACAATAGTAAGAGCACGGTTCCAGCGGTTCACCCCCTGGAGGCAACGAGGAAAGTTCGGTGGGGCGCCGGTTCACCCCCGCGCCGACTCCGGCACTGTCCCGCAGCTGTGAAGGGAGCTTCGGCTTCCTGAGTCAGAACGCTCGCCGTGCCCAGCCCCCTCCACCACCGGCGCGGACCGGATCCCACCATGAACCCTTCCCCTTCGACCCGATCCCTGGCTCTCCTGGCCGGAGCCTGCGGCCTGGCCTGGCTGCTCGATCAACCGGCCCAGGCCCACGGCATCGCCCAGGGCGGTGTGGCCGCCGGCTTCCTGCATCCGATCAGCGGCGCCGATCACCTGCTGCTGCTGATCGGTGTGGGGGCCGCCGCCGCCCACCTCTCCGCCGAGCTGTTGCTCTGGGCCTTGGCCGGTGCCCTTGGCGGGGGGCTGTTCGGGGCGATGGGGGGCCGCCTGCCGGCCCAGGAATTTCTCGCCGCCCTGGCGATCTCCGCGGTGGCCCTGCTGCTGCTGCGCAGCCTGCGCTCCCGGCAGAGCCCCCGCCTGGCGGCAGGTGGCGCCCTGGTGGCGGCCGCTGTCGCCGTGCACGCCATGCTTCACGGCCTGGAGGCGCCGGTGGGGGAGGCCGCTGCCCTGTGGTGGCTGGGGGCCTTCAGCGGCTCGCTGCTGGTGAGCGGCGGTAGCTTTCTGCTGCTGCGCCGCCTGCCCCTGGCCTGGACCCACGCTCTCGCCCTGCTGCTCGCCCTCGCCGGTGGCCTGCTGGCCCTCGGTCTGGGCGCTTAACCCGGCGGCCCTCTTGGTTGGCACCCACGCCATGAGCGATCCTGCCGCCGATCTCCAGCGGTTTCACACCGCCCAGGGCGGCGGGGAGGGCAGTGCCTATGCCCGGGCGATCGGGGAGCTGCAAACCGGTGCCAAGCGCACCCATTGGATCTGGTTTGTGCTCCCCCAGCTGCGGGGCCTGGGCCGCTCCGCCCAGGCGGAGCGCTACGGGATCACGGATTTGGCCGAAGCCCGCGCTTACCTCGCCGATCCGTTGCTGCGGGAGCGGTTGGAAACGGTGATCGCCCTGATCAGCGAGTCCTTGCAGCGCTCCGAGCAAAACCTGCCGACCCTGATGGGCAGCGAGCTCGATGCCGCCAAAACGATCAGCAGCCTCACCCTCTTTGAAGCCGCGGGCCTGGCGAGCGCCGCACCCCTGCTCGATCTGCTGGGTCAACGCTGCCAGCAGACCCTGATCCGCCTGCAGGCCTCCCCCTCCCCAGCCGATGCCCCCTAGGGTGGCGGAGATCCTCCGGCAGGCCGATGTCGTCCCCCGGCGCTGACCGTTCCCGGCCCCGCTTGCGGCGCGAGAGCGATCTGGCGGCAACGGTGGAATCCGCGACCCGCCAGGGGGTGCTCGCCGGGGCCGTGGTGCTGCGCTCGGTCCTGCGAGGTGTGGGCCAGGGCCTGGTGGCCCTGCGCACCGATGCCAATCACAGCGCCCGGCGGGGGGGAGCCCGGCGCGAGCAGCTGGCGGCCGAGCTGGAGGAGGCGCGGCGGCTGGGGCGCTGGCATACGGCGGAGGATGAGGCCCTGGTGCGGGAGCACGAGGCGCGGCTGGCCGCCGAACAACGCTCCCAGCAGCTCCGAAAGGCCGGTCGGCGGGTGGTGGTGGCCCTGCTGGTGGTGGCCTGGATCGTGCCGGTGCTCTGGCCCTTGGCGATCGTCGGGTCGTTCCTGGTCTTCCCCCGCACCAGTCGGCGCGTGCTGCTCGCCCTGGTTGGGCTGGTGGTGGCCTCGCTGCTGGTGGCAGCCCTGGTGGTGGGGCAGCTGCTGCGGGGGGATCCGCCACCGGCCGACTCCCCGCTTCCCCCCCCTGCTCAGGAGAGAAGGGAGCGGTAAGCCGCATCGATGCGGCGAAAGGTGTCCACCTCTCCGCCCACGTCGGGGTGGTGGCACTTCACCAGGCGCCGGTGGGCGGCCTTCACCTCCCGCAGGCTGGCCCCGGGGCTGAGGCCAAGGATCTGCAGCGCTTCGGCGCGGGGGTCGGAGACCCGGGGGGAGCGCGGCGGGTGTTCGCGTTGCTGACGGGCTTGCCGCTCCTCCAGGTCGGCCAGAAGATCATCGACCACCCGGCGGGGATCGGCGCTGAGCCATTCCGGGGCGCGCACCCCGTAGCGAACGAAGGCGGCCCGGATCCCCAGCTTGCCCTTGCCGGTGTGGCCGCGAAGCGCGCGGCGCAGGTCGCTGCCCAGGCCGGGGGAGCGGCGGTCGAGTTCATCCTCCAGCTCGCCCCGCGCCTCTGGCCCCCGCTGGGTGGCGATCAGCTCTTTGAGCGCCTCCACCCGAAGGCGGTTCCAGTTGGTCTGGCGGGAGAGGAGCTCCATCCATTCGCGCACCTGCTCGGGGGTGATGCCCGGCGCCATGCCGGTGGTAACCCGCGGG
>JBIPMZ010000111.1:0-7259 GCA_044376165.1 Cyanobium sp. | reverse complement strand
CCGCGGTGGGCCTGCAGGCCTGAACCGGGCTGGCCGGGGCCACGGCGATGGGCCTCCAGTCCACCCCCCTCCTGAACGAGCACGCCCAAACAAGCGGGATGCCGCGCAGAGGAAGGGGCAAAGATGACTTGCCTTATGAATAGTCAAACAACCAACTCTGTCAGGGCTTGAGCAGTCAAGCGGTCAGAGATCGACCCCGAGATTACTATCGCTCTTGCCTCCCGCTCCTGCCTTGGCAGCTCAGCGGACCCCGCGTGGCGACCACCCTCACGCGATCGGATCCCCGGGCGCCATCGCCGGGTTCTCCCCCAGCGCTGCCACCAGCGCCTCGGCCAGCGTGCCGGCTTCCAGCAATTGCAGATCCAGCGCGCCCCCCGCAGCCCCGAGCCCACTCCCCCGCGGCACGACAGCGCGGCGGAAACCCAGGCGGGCCGCCTCCTGCAAGCGGAGCTCCAGCTGTCCCACCCCTCGCAGCTGACCTCCCAGCCCCAGCTCCCCCACCAGCACCGTCCCGGGGGGCAGGGTGAGATCGCGGAAGCTGGCCACCACCGCCGCGGCCACTCCCAGATCCGCTGCCGGTTCCTCCACCGCCAGGCCGCCGGCCACCGCCAGGTAGCAGTCGAAGCGGGAGAGGGGCAGGGCGAGGTGCTTCTCCAGCACCGCCAGGATCTGGTGGAGGCGGTTGGTGCCGATGCCGGTGGCGGTGCGCCGCGGGCTCGCGTAGCTGGTGGGGCTCACCAGAGCCTGCAGCTCCACCACCAGCGGTCGCGTGCCCTCGCAGGCCACGATCGTGGCGCTGCCGCTGCTGGGTTCCTCGCCCCCCAGAAACAGCTCGCTGGGGTTGCTCACCTCCGCCAGGCCGCGGTCGCGCATCTCGAACACGCCCAGCTCGTGGGTGGCACCGAAGCGGTTCTTCACCGCCCGGAGCAGCCGGTGGCTGGCGAAGCGGTCCCCCTCGAAGGTGAGCACGGCGTCCACCAGGTGCTCCAGCACCTTCGGCCCCGCCAGCACCCCCTCCTTGGTGACGTGACCCACCAGCACCAGGGCGGTGTCCTGGCGCTTGGCGATGCGCGCCAGGGCGGCGGCGCATTCGCGCACCTGACCCACCGAACCCGGCGCGCTGCCGAGGGCCGCGTCGTGCAGGGCCTGGATGCTGTCGATCACGGCCACCTGCGGCCGCAGCGACTCCAACTCCTGCAGCACCAATTCGAGGTCGGTCTCCGCCAGGAGCTGCAGGTCGGGCGCCGCCGGTGGGGCGGAAGGGGAGGAGGCCCCCTCCCCCTCCGCCAGCCGGCGCCAGCGCAGCTTCACCTGCTGCGCCGACTCCTCCGCGCTGACGTAGAGGACCGATACCCGCTCGGCCATGGAGCGGGCGCTCTGCAGCAACAGCGTGCTTTTGCCGATCCCCGGATCCCCCCCGACCAACACCAGCGAACCCGGCACCAGGCCGCCGCCCAGGACCCGGTCGAACTCCCCGGAGCCGCTGCCCAGCCGCTGCAGGGGGCGTTCCCCCACCGCGGCAATCGGCTCGGAGCGGCGGGCCCGCCCCGGCGCAGCAGGCGCCGCGGGGTCTGCCACGGACCGGCGGCGCCGCCCATCGGCGGGCGGCTCGCTCTGCTCCACCAAGGTGTTCCAGCCGCCACAGCTGCTGCAGCGGCCGAAGAACTGGCGGGTGCGGGCGCCGCAGCCCTGGCAGACGTAGGCACTGGTGGGACGGGGCACGGGCAGAGACTCGGCGAGGGGGGACAGGGCTCAGGGGAACGGGGGGCCAGGAGCGCGGGGAGCCGCGGGCAGGAGGACCAAGAAAGGGAAGGCTCTATGAAGAAAGGTGGCATTCAGTGAACGGCAGGGGGGCCAGGCACCTTCAGTAGGACCGATGCGTGTATGTGCGTCCAGCGCCTGATGACGGCCTCAGTTCCTACCCAAAACCACATACCCGGCCCCGCCGCCACCAAGGAGACCATCCTGGTCGTGGACGACGAGGCGAGCATCCGTCGCATCCTCGAGACCCGCCTCTCGATGATCGGCTACCAGGTGGTCACCGCCAGCGACGGCGAGGAGGCCCTGGAAGCCTTCCACCGCACCCACCCCGACCTGGTGGTGCTCGACGTGATGATGCCCAAGCTCGATGGCTACGGCGTCTGCCAGGAGCTGCGGCGGGAATCCGATGTGCCGATCGTGATGCTCACCGCCCTCGGCGACGTAGCCGACCGCATCACCGGCCTGGAGCTGGGGGCGGATGACTACGTGGTCAAGCCCTTCAGTCCCAAGGAGCTGGAGGCCCGCATCCGCTGCGTCCTGCGGCGAGTGGAAAAGGAGCAGGTGGCCGGCATCCCCAATTCCGGCGTCATCCAGGTGAGCGACCTGCGCATCGATACCAACAAGCGGCAGGTGTACCGCAATGAGGAGCGCATCCGCCTGACCGGCATGGAGTTCAGCTTGCTGGAGCTGCTGGTGAGCCGCTCCGGCGAGCCCTTCAGCCGCGGCGAGATCCTCAAGGAGGTATGGGGCTACACACCGGAGCGTCATGTCGACACCCGTGTCGTCGATGTCCACATCTCCCGGCTGCGCTCCAAACTGGAAGATGATCCCGCCAACCCCGAGCTGATCCTCACGGCTCGGGGCACCGGCTATCTGTTCCAGCGCATCGTTGAACCCGTTGCCACCGAAGGAGCCTGAAGCCACCAGCCGCCCACGGCGCCGCCTGGTCGGCAACCGCAGCAAGCCGAGCCGACCGATTCGACGCCTGGTGGTCTGGTATCGGCGCAACGCCGCGGTGACCAGCCTGGTGGGCACCGCCACCTCCACGGCCAGCGGGGCCGCCTCCGTGGCGGGATCGGTGCTCCAGCCGCTGGTGTTCGACCCGCTCCGCCGCCTGCAGCAGGGACCCGGGGGGCCCGGGGAGAGCCCCCCGATCGATGACGCCCAGCGCCTCTGGGTGGCCGTGGACGGAATGGGCGGCGACCACGCTCCGGGGGCGGTCCTGGAGGGCTGCCTGCGGGCCGTGGAGCTCCTGCCGCTGCGCCTCCACTTCGTGGGCGAACCCGACCGGCTGGCCAGGGCCGTGGCGGAACTGGGCCTCCAGGAGGAGCTCGAGGAAGCCATCGCCCGGGGCCTGATCCGGCTGGTGCCCAGCGGCCCCTCCGTCGGCATGGACGACGAGGCGACGGTGGTGCGCCGCAAGCGGGACGCCAGCATCAACCTGGCGATGGACCTGGTCAAGCGGGGGGAGGCCACAGCCGTCTACTCGGCCGGCAACTCCGGCGCCGTGATGGCCTCGGCGATCTTCCGGCTCGGCCGCCTGAAGGGCATCGACCGCCCGGCGATCGGCGCCCTCTTCCCCACCCGGGATCCGGAGCAGCAGGTGCTCGTGCTCGACGTCGGCGCCAACATGGACTGCAAGCCGGAATGGCTGCTGCAGTTCGCCCTGCTCGGCAGCATCTACAGCCGCGACGTGCTGCAGGTGAGCCAGCCGCGCGTCGGGCTTGTGAACATCGGCGAGGAGGAGTGCAAGGGCAACGAGCTCTGCCTGCGCACCTATCCGCTGCTGGCCGGGGAGCAGCGGCTGCAGTTCGCCGGCAACTGCGAGGGGCGCGACATCCTCTCGGGCGCCTTCGATGTGGTCGTCTGCGACGGCTACACGGGCAATGTGCTGCTCAAATTCCTGGAATCGGTGGGCGGTGTGCTGCTCGACGTCCTTCGGGCGGAGCTGCCGCGGGGCCGGCGCGGGAAGGTGGGCTCCGCCTTCCTGCGCAGCAACCTGGTGCGCATCAAAAAGCGCCTCGATCACGCCGAACACGGCGGTGCCCTGCTGCTGGGGGTCGATGGGATCTGCGTGATCGGCCACGGCAGCAGCAAGGCCCTCTCCGTGCTGAGTGCGCTGCGGCTGGCCTATTCCGCCGCCAGCCACGGGGTGATGGAGGATCTGCACGCCCTCGGGGCGGCTGTGGTTGACTGAGCCCACCACGGGCGGAACCTCGGTGTCGCTTGGCGCAGGAACGGCGAATCCCGGCATGGCCCTGGTGGGCTGCGGCAGCGCCCTCCCGGCCGCCAGCGTCAGCAACCAGCGGCTGAGCGAGCGGGTCGACACCAGCGACGACTGGGTCCGCAGCCGCACCGGCATCGGCGCCCGCCGCATCGCGGGTCCCGGCGAAACGGTCACCAGCCTCGCCGCCGCCGCCGCCGCCGCCGCCCTGGCCCATGCCGGCTGGGAGCCGGGCAGCGTCGACCTGATCCTGCTGGCCACCTCCAGCCCCGACGACCTGTTCGGCACCGCGCCCCGGGTTCAGGCCTGCCTCGGGGCAGACCGGGCCGTGGCCTTTGATCTCACCGCCGCCTGCAGCGGCTTTCTCTTCGCCCTGATCACAGCGGCCCAGTACCTGCGGGCCGGCAGCATGCGGCGGGCCCTCGTGATCGGCGCCGACCAGCTCAGCCGCTGGCTGGACTGGGACGACCGGCGCACCTGCGTGCTCTTCGGCGACGGAGCTGGAGCCGTCGCCGTAGAGGCCTCCGACAGCCGGGCAGACGGCCTGCTGGCCTTCCGCATGCGCTCCGACGGCCGCCGGAACGGCTGCCTCACCCTGGCCCAAACCGAAGCGCACCAGCCCCTGCTGGACGGGATCTCCGCCCAGAGGGGCGGCTTCGAGCCGATTCACATGAACGGCCAGGAGGTCTACAAGTTCGCCGTGCGCGAAGTGCCCGCGGTGCTCAGCCAGCTCCTGGCCGACGCCGGCATCCCCGCCGATCAAATCGACTGGCTGCTGCTGCACCAGGCCAACCAACGCATCCTCGACGCGGTGGCCGATCGCCTGGCCGTGCCGCCCGCACGGGTGCTCAGCAACCTTTCCTCCTACGGCAACACCTCGGCCGCCACCATCCCCTTGATGCTCGACGAGGCGGTGCGCGACGGGCGCATCCGCCCCGGGCAGCTGATCGCCAGCAGCGGCTTCGGCGCCGGCCTCAGCTGGGGCGGGGCCCTGCTGCGCTGGAGCGGCCCGCCGGAGCGGCGTTCGGCCGCGCCCTAATCTCCACTGCGGATTCGGCAAGGAACGCATGGCCATCGCCTGGGTGTTTCCAGGGCAGGGCTCCCAGAAGACCGGCATGGCCGAGGGGGTGCTGGCCCTGCCCGGGGCCAAGGAACGCTTCGCACGGGCTTCAGAACTTCTCGGTCGCGATCTGTTGGCGATTTGCAGCGGCGCCGCCAGCGGCGAACTGGCCGACCTCAACGACACCCGCAACACCCAGCCGGCTCTGTTCGTGGTCGAAAGCCTGCTGGTGGACGCCCTGCGGGCTCAGGGACGCACCGCCCACCTGGTGGCCGGCCACAGCCTTGGGGAGTTGGTGGCCCTCTACGCCGCCGAGGTCTTCGATGCGGACACCGGCCTGCGGCTGATGCAGCGGCGCAGCGAGCTGATGGCCGCGGCCGGCGGTGGTGCCATGACCGCCGTGATGGGCTTCGACCGGGGGCAGCTCGAGCAGCTGGTGGCGGCGCAGGAGGGGGTGGTCATCGCCAACGACAACAGCGAGGCGCAGGTGGTCCTCTCCGGAACGCCCGAGGCCGTGGCCGCCGTCACCGCCGCCCTCCCCTGCAAGCGCGCCAAGCCCCTGGCGGTTTCGGGGGCTTTTCACTCTCCGTTCATGGCCGCGGCCGCGGCCGCCTTCGCGGCGGAGCTGGAGGCTGTGCCCTTCGCCGAGGCCCGCATCCCGGTGCTGAGCAACACCGATCCCACCCCCGAAACGGACGGGGCCGCCCTCAAGGAACGGCTGCGCAGCCAGATGATCCGGGGCGTGCGCTGGCGCGAAGCCATGGCGCGCCTCCCCCAGGAGGGAATCGACACCGCGGTGGAGATCGGCCCGGGCAGCGTGCTGAGCGGCCTGATCAAGCGGAGCTGCCCCAGGCTCACCACCGCCCAGATCACCACCGCCTCCGACCTGGGACTGTGAGCGAGGAACCGGCGCTGCTCAGCTCCCCCCGGCCGAACCTGCCCTACCGGCTGATGAGCTGGCTGCTGGTCTTGCCGCTCTACCGGCTGGTGTTCCGGGGCCGCACCGAGGGTCGTGACCAGGTGCCGGTGGAGGGGGCGCTCGTGGTGATCGCCAACCACGGCTCCTACCTCGACCCCCCCCTGTTGGCCCACGCCCTCGGCCGACCGGTCGCCTTCATGGCGAAGGCCGAACTGTTTCGCGTGCCGCTGTTCGGGAGGCTGATCCGCGCCTGCGGCGCCTACCCGGTGAGCCGGGGCACCGGCGACCGCGCGGCGATCCGCACCGCCAGCGAGCGGCTCCGCCGGGGCTGGGCCATCGGGCTGTTCCTGGACGGCACGCGCCGGGCCGACGGCCGGGTCCATGCCCCCCAGCTCGGCGCCGCTCTGTTGGCGGCCCGTTGCGGCGTGCCGCTGCTGCCGGTGGCGATCATCAACAGCCACCGGGCTCTCGGACCCCAAGGAGGCGGGCTGCGGCTGGTGCCGGTGCATGTGCGCATCGGCACACCGATCCCACCGCCCGCCTCCCCCGGCCGGGACGAGCTGGAGCGGGTCACCGGAGCTGCCCAGGAACAAATCAACGCGTTGCTTGACCAGGGCTTGATCCAGGCCCCCCGCCTGGCAGGAGCCAGGAACCGAGCCGCTCTTCCGCCCAGCTCCTGAAGTCCCGGCCACTGAGCACCCACAGGGCAGCCCGGGCTCCATCCCCCCAGACGAGCCGCCGGCCCTCGGGCACGCAGAGCGAGCCGCAGGGCACCGCCACCGGCGTGAGCTCGATGCCCCGGCTCCCCGCCACGATCCGCCCCACCAGCAGGGCGCGGGGCATGTGGTCGCTGCTGGTCACCAGCAGGGCGTGGCGGATGCGGGCGCGGCGCAGGTCATCCACCAGGGAGGTGAAGTTGGAGAGGGTGTCGCGGGCCCGATAGTCGAGGTGCACCTGCCGCGGCGGCAAGCCCGCTCGCTCCTGGAAGAGCCAGTGGGCGTACTCCGGATTGGTGCCGCCGCTCACCACCACCGGCAGGCCGCGGCGGCGGGCCAGCTCCGCGGCCGTGATCTCCCGGTCCTTGTCGCCGCCGAGCACCAGGATCACCTGCGGCGGCGGCGGCGCGGGCCACCAGCGGCCCCGCGACAGCCACAGCAGGGCTCCGCCGAGGCCGAGCGCCAGCAGACGCCGCGGCCAGGGCGAGGAACGGCGACGGCTCCTGCGGGAACGGCGGGGGAGCGAGGCACTCATCCTCCCTCCCCCACCGGGCTGGTGGGATAGAGGGGAAGCACCGG
>JBIPMZ010000110.1:0-7281 GCA_044376165.1 Cyanobium sp. | reverse complement strand
CTCGGCCGGATCGAGGGCCAGCCAGCGGCTCACCATTCCGGCCGGATCGTGGCGGTGCAGCAGCGCCAGCCCCTCCCGCGGCCAGAGGCCGCCCTCCAGACAGCGGCGGATCTCCAACCAGCCCTCCCGATCCCCCCGGCGCCGGCAGCCCTCGCCGGCCAGCTGCAGCCCCCAGGCGATCAGTTGGGCCCAGGCGTGGGCGCCGCCCTCCGCGGCCCAGTGGCGCCGCTCATCGAGGCCGCACATCGCCGGCGCCAGCGCATCGGGGACATCCGCGGCCTCGCCGCCGCCCACCCCGATCAGCAGCTGGCTGAGGCCCTGGTAGGAGAAGCCGTAGGTGCCGACGCGGCCGTTGCAGGCGGGATGGTGCCGCAACCAGCGCAGGGCCGTGCGGCCATCCACCCCCTCCTGCGCGAAGCCGCCGAACTCCCCCTCGGAATCGCCCCGCCCGCGCACGTCCTGCACCGCCACGAGGAAGCCGTGGGCGGCATACCAGCGGGGATGGGCGTAGACCACGGTGGAGGCGATGCGGCGGCCGTAGGGCTGGCGCATCAGCAGGGCCGGCCAGGGGCCCGCACCGCTGGGGGGCCGCCAGAGGCGGGTGGCCAGCCGCACCCCATCAGGGCAGGGCATCCATTCGTCCAGCCCATCGCGCCCGTCCTCCGGGGAGGGGGGTACGGCGCCCGCCACTCAGCGCACGTCGGGGCAGTGAAGCCCGATCACGTAGGTGCTCAGCACCTCGGCATCCATCGGGCTGAGCCCCTGGCTGGAGGACACCCACTGGATGGCTTCCTTCGAGGTGGCCGAGAGGCCCTGGGCGTTGTATTGCTTGAAGCGCTCGCAGAGGCTGCGGGCCAGGGCCGGGTTTTGCTTCACCGTCTCCAGCAACGCCGAGGCCGCCTGCAGGGGGGATTGGCTGACGGCCCAGGCCAGGGCGACCGCCACCAGCCAGGGAGACAGCGGCGGGCGCGGGCGGCAGACCGGAGGAGGGGACATGGGGGGAGGGGAGAGGGGGCCAGGGCAGGCCGGTACAACGCGCCTGGCGGTCTTTCCTCCATTTCAGGAATCCCCCATCGAGGCCGGGGGGCGGCCGGGTCAGTTCGTGGAGCGACCGGACGGCCGGGGGCCGCCGGACGGCCGGGGGCTGCTGTCAGGGCGTGAGGGTGACCGTCACCGCCCCGGTGACCAGATCCCGATCGGCCTCGGCCAGGATCACCGGCCGGCCGCGCTCCCCGTCGAGCGGCTCGATCCGGCGCAGACGCACCCGCACGTGGCCGTCGGCGCTGGTGCGACCGCTGCCCCGCAGGTTGCGCGCCACCTGCTCGGCCGTCGGCGCCCAGGCCTCGCGGGGAAGCTCTGCGGTGGAGGCCGCCACCACCAGGTCGCCGCCGTTGTCGTAGACGATCGGGGCCGCCAGCGCCCCCGCCACGCTCACCCGGGGCACGTAGCTCACCGCGAAGGCCAGGCAGGAGATCGCCAGCAGGGCCGTGAAGCTGGTCACCCCCACCAGGCGGAAGCGGATCCCCCAGCGGCTCAGAAACCCCGCCACGGTGAGCAGGGCCAGCACACCGCTGGCGGCCCCCAGCCATTCGCCGGCGACGAACAGGATCGGATCGGGGGCCATGGGGGCTGGGAGAGACGGGACAAGGTCCTTATATTGCGGCCGACCTCGGCGGTGATGACCCCAGCGGATGCGGTGGCTGCCGATGCGATTGCGGCAGACGCCGGGCGCCACGCCACCGGTTCGGGCCGGCCGGCTGCGGCTTCTGCTGCTCTGCGGCCTGGCCGGCGCGCTGCTCTGGGCCCTGGCGAGCGGCTGGCGCAGCCTGCTGGAGGGCCTCTACGGTCGGTCGCGCCCCTGGATCGAGGAGCAGGTGGGCCGGGCCCTGGGCCGCCCGTTCCAACTCGGGCCGCTGGAGGGCATCGGTCTGGACGGCCTGCAGATCGGCCCGAGCCGGCTGCTGCCCGGTGTGAAGGACGGATCGAGCGTGCGGGTGGCCGGCGGCAGCGTCTCCGTACCCCCGCTGGCCAGCTGGCGGCGCCGTCAGCTGATCCTCGACATCACCCTGCGCGGCGGCGAGGTCGACCTGCGCCGCAACGCAGCCGGCCAGGTGTGGGTGATGGGCGCGCGGCCGCCGGGGGAAAAGCCGCCCCCGCTGGAGCTGCGCCTGCGCCTGCAAGACCCGGCCACGGTGAGGCTCTGGGGCTTCTCCGCCGAGCGAGCCCGCCCGCTCACCCTCACCGCCATCGCCCAGGCCAACCTGGGGTTGCAGCGCCGCGCCGGAGAATTGCGGGGCCGCGTCTGGGCACCCGGCGAGGGCGGCAGCGTGCTGGTGAGCGGCAGCGGCAACTGGCACCACCAGCGCTGGCAGACCCTGCTGGAACCCCGGAGCTTCCCGATCCGGGCGCTGCGGCCCCTGCTGCCCCTGCAGGGCCGCCTCACGGGCCACGCCGACGGCCGGGTGCGCCTGAGCCTGGCCCGCGGCGTGGGCGGATGCCGCGGTGCGCTGCAGCTCCGCGAGCTGCGCTGGCAACCGCTGGGTGGCGGGCCGGCGCTGCGGGTCGCCCAAGCCCCCCTGAGCTGCGGCGCAGGCGAGCTGCGGCTGGCGGAGAGTCGCTGGCGCTACGGGGAATGGGGGGGAAGGATCGCGGGGCGCCTCCAGCGGGAGCAGCGCCTGACGGCCCGGATCGAGGTGGTGCCGCCCCGCGCCAACCCGCTCGGCACCCTGCCGATCCGGGCCAGCCTGCAGGGCAACTGGCGGGGCGGGGGGCTGGAGGGGGCCCGGATCGAGGCGCGCCGCGGTTCCTCCTGGCTGCGGGCCCGGGGAAGCCTCGGGCCGCGTCTCGACCTCCGCGGCGGCTGGGTGCTGGAGCCCGCCGAACTGCCCGGGGGGGGGAAGCTGCCGGGGTGGCTGCGGGAGCGGCCGCTGCTGGGGGCCCTGCGGGTCGAGGGCCGCGCCGCCCGTCCCCGCCTGGCGGTGGACACCGCCCCCTCCCCCCTCGCCCTGATCGGTCCCTGGCGGGCCTCCCTGCTCTGGAGCGACGGCCTGCTGCGCCTGCAGCGGTTCACCAGTCCCCACCTGACGGCCCGCGCCAGCCTCCCCCTGGCGGCCCGCCCCGGCCGGGGCCTGGTGCGGGGCGAGCTGGAGGCCAGCCTGGCGCTGCGCGATTTCCCGTTGCCGCGGCTGGGGCCGCTGCTGGGCACCCGCCTGCGGGGCCTGCTCGATGCCCGCGGCCGGATCGTCGGGCCGCTGGAGGCCCTGCGCCCCGAGGTGGAGCTGCGGCTGCGGCAACCGGGGGCGGGTCCCCTCTGGCTGCCGGAGAGCTGGAGCGGGCGGTGGCAGGCCTCGGCCCTGCCCTCGGCCACCGCCCCCGGAGCTGCGGCCGGAGCCGGCGGGCGCCTGCTCCTCCAGGCCCAGGCGCCCGCCCCCCCGGGCCGGCTGGAGGCCTGGTTCGACCGCCGCTGGCGGCCGGTGCGGCTCGAGCTGGCGCGGGGCGGCGGCCTGCTGCAGTTCTCCGGTCAACTGGAAAGCTCCCGCTGGCGGGCCCGCGACTTCCCCCTCTCCGCTCTCTCCCTGGCGATCGGTCCGCCCGGCCGGTACCAGCCGCTGCAGGGGAGGCTGAGCGGTGAGGGCAGCCTGGGCCTGGAGCCCCTCGCCTTCGCCGGAAACCTGCGGCTCGCCGACCCCCGCTTCCTGGGAATGGTGGGCCAGGAGCTCCGGGCGGAGCTGCGTTACGCCGACCGCCACTACAGCGTGCGCGGCCGCGCGGACACCCTCGACCGGGGCCGGATCGAGGCCCGCCTCGACGGCCGCTGGGGCGGGCCGTTCCGCGCCGCCCTCGAAGGCCGAGCCCTGAGCGCCAACCTGCTCCGGCAGGGCCTCGCCGCCGGCGCCCTCTGGCGGGGCGAGCCGCCGCCGCCCTCCCCCGGAGCCGCGGCCCTCGGCCGCCCGGCGCTGCTCACCCTCGGCCGGAGCGTGGATGAGCAGCTGCTGGCCCTGCAGGCGGCCCTGGAGCGGCTGCAGGAGAGCGAGCAGCAGCAGGCGCGGCTCGACCGTCGCACCCTGCTGCAGCGGCTGCAGAGCCGCATCGATGCCGAGCTGCGGCTCAGCGGCACCGACCTGCGCGGGGCCTGGGCCGACCTGAGCGCCCGCGGCCATGTCTGGCTGCGGCACCGGGACCGGGATCAGGCCCTGGCCGCCCAGCCGTTCGCGCTGCGGCTGCGGGGGGCGCTGCTGCGCGGGGAGGGGGACTTCGACCTCTCCGGCGTTTCGCTGGCGCTGCTGGCCCTGTTGACGCCGGTGCCCGAGAGCCTGCGGGGGCAGCTGGCGATGACGGGCCGCTACCGGCTGGGGGGGCAGCGGCCGGAGTTCCGCGTCGAGCTGGCGCTGATGGACACCCGGTTGGGGGATGAGGCGCTGGAGCTGGAGCGCGGCCGAATCGAGTACAAGGCGGACGGCGTGAGCGTCGACGCGGCGCTGCGCTCCGCCGGGGCGCAGAACAGCGTGGATCTGGTGGGCACGATCCCGCTCGATCCCGGCCGCGAGGGGCTCGAACTGCGGCTGGCCAGCCGCGGCGACGGCCTGCGTTTCCTCACCCGGCTGGGGGGCACGGCGGTGGAGGTGAAGCAGGGCAGCACCGACCTGCAGCTGCTGATCCGCGGCAGCCTGGCCGATCCGATCGCCAACGGCTTCCTGCGCCTGCGCGGCGGTGAGCTGGGCCTCATCGGCCAGACCCTGCGGGAGGTGGAGGCGACGGTGGTGTTCGACTTCGAGCAGCTGGTGTTGCAGGAGCTCAGCGCGCGGGTGGGGCGGGAGGGGCGGATCCGCGGCGAGGGCCGGCTGGGCCTGGTGCGGCCCCTGGCGGAGCCGTCCACCCTGCAGGTGCGGCTGCAGCGGGTGCCGTTCCAGCTGCCGCGCATCAGCGCCGTGGGGGAAGGCACCCTGCAGCTGGGGGGCAGCCTGACCCAACCCCGGTTGGGGGGGGATGTGGCGATCCGGGACGGCACGGTGAGTGCGATGCCGGGGCAGCTGGCGAGCAGCCCCGGTGCCTCCTCCCCCTCCGACCCGCCGGTGAAGGCGGTTCGTTTCGAGCAGCTGCTGGAGTCGAAATGGGATTTCCAGCAGCCGCTGGTGCTGCTCGGACCCGATGTGGAGTCACCCATCGGCGGATCGCTGCGCCAGGCGGTCCCCAATCTCCCCTGGCTGGGCTTCGAGGATCTGCTGCTGCGCCTGGGCCCCAACTTGAAGGTGTCGATCGGCAACGTCGGCAGCTTCCGCACCGGCGGCCGGCTGCGCATCTCCGGACGCCTCGACCCCTCCCTGCAGGCCAGGGGGGTGGTGCGCCTGCTCGGGGGCCGCCTCAATCTGTTCACCACCAGCTTCAGCCTCGATCCCGACGCCCCCAACGTGGCCGTGTTCACCCCAGCCCTGGGGCTGGTGCCGTACCTGGACATCGCCCTGCGCACCCGCGTCTCCGACAGCCTGAATGTGATGGCCCCCAGCGGGCTGACCGCCGGAGGCCTCGGCAGCCCCAACGCGCCGAGCCTGGCGGAGGTGGAAGCGCAGGGGGGCTTCTCGCGGCTGAGCCAGCTCAAGCTGATCCTGGTCACGGTGGGGGTGAGCGGCCCGGCGGATCGGATCGCCGAGAACCTGCGGCTGAGCAGCAGCCCGCCCCTGCCCCAGGAGCGGCTGGTGGCCCTGATCGGCGGCAATTCCCTGGCGGGCCTCAGCGGCGGACAGGCGGGCACCGCGCTGGCCACGGTGCTGGGGCAATCCCTGCTCTCCCCCCTGCTGAGCTCCCTCAGCGACGCCCTGGGCCAGCGGGTGAGCTTCGCGCTGTACCCCACGTATGTGAACCCCTCGGTGAGCAGCAACGAGGAGCGTCGTTCCAGCCGCGTGCCGCCCCAGCTGGTGTTCGGAGCGGAGGTGGGCTACGACATCACCGAGCGGTTCAACGCCTCGGTGCTGGCGGCCCCGAACCGTTCGGACGTGCCGCCGCAGATCACCTTGAACTACAAGGCTTCGGAGACCTTCAATCTGGAGGGATCCGTGGACACCGAGGGCGCCTGGCAAACCCAGCTGCGCCTGTTCTTTCGCTTCTGATTCCCCCGCTCTCCATGCCCTCCGCTGCCGCCCCCGGCCCCCGTTCCCAGCTGATCGGCGTCGACCTGGGGGGCACGGCGATCAAGCTGGGCCGTTTCGGGGCGGATGGCACCCTGCTGGCGGAGGCGGAATGCCCCACCCCCCAGCCGGCGGTGCCGGGGGCCGTCACGATGGCGATCGTGGAGGCGATCGAAGCGCTCGATCCGGAACGCCTCGCCGACCGGGTGGGGATCGGCCACCCGGGTCCCAGCGACCGGGAGGGCCGCGTGGCCCGGATTGCGATCAACCTCCCCGGCTGGCGGGAGGTGCCCCTGGCGGAATGGCTGGAGCCGCAGCTCGGCCGCGCCGTCACCCTGGCGAACGACGCCAACTGCGCACTGCTCGGCGAACGCTGGCGCGGGGCCGCCCGGGAGGCCGACGACGTGCTGCTGCTCACCCTCGGCACGGGGGTGGGCGGAGCGGTGCTGCTGGGGGGCGAGCTGTTCCTGGGTCACGGCGGGGCGGCGGCCGAGCCGGGCCTGATCGGGGTGGATCCCGAGGGTCCGCCCTGCCGCAGCGGCAACCGCGGCAGCCTGGAGCAGTACTGCAGCATCGCCGGCCTGGCGCGCCTGAGCGCCCTGGATCCTGCGGAGCTGGTGCGGCGGGCGGAGGCGGCCGACCCGGAGGCGCAGGCGGTGTGGGAGGCCTACGGGCGGTGGCTGGGGATCGGCCTGAGCTCGCTGCTCTATGTGCTGACGCCCGAACTGGTGCTGCTCGGGGGCGGCCTGAGCGGCGCGAGCGAGCACTTCCTGCCGGCGGTGTGGCGGGAGGTGGAGGAGCGGGTGCTGGCGGTCAGCCGGGAGGGGTTGCGGATGCAGCGCTGCGCCCTGGGCAACGGCGCGGGCCGGCTGGGGGCGGCCTGGCTGGCGCAGCAGCGCCTGCCGGCGGGCGGCTTGGGATGATGGCGGGATGACCCCTTCCGAGCGCCCCACCCCCTCCTCCCCTGACCCTGCCGCTGCGGTGGCGGCGGCGGTGCCGGAGCCCTCCGGGGAGCTGCTGGAGCGCGCGGCGGCCGTGCGCCAGGCCGCGATGGCCCTGGGCCGGCGGCCCGACGGCGAGCGCCGCCGGGCGGTGCTGGCGATGGCCGAGGCGCTGGAGGCCGGCGCCGCCGCGATCCTGGCCGCGAACGGGGAGGATC
>JBIPMZ010000109.1:0-7366 GCA_044376165.1 Cyanobium sp. | reverse complement strand
AGGCCTGGCGGGAGCGGCTCACCCCCGAGCAATTCCGCGTCACCCGCCAGGGCGGCACCGAGCGCGCCTTCACGGGCGCCTACTGGAACCACAAGGCCGCGGGCCTCTATCGCTGCGTCTGCTGCGGGGCCGAGCTGTTCAGCTCCGCCGCCAAGTTTGATTCCGGCACCGGCTGGCCCAGCTTCTGGGATGCGGTGAACCGGGGGGCGGTCACCACCCTGCGGGACACCTCCCACGGCATGGTGCGCACGGAGATCCGCTGCGCCAACTGCGAAGCTCACCTCGGCCACGTCTTCCCCGACGGTCCGCCCCCCACGGGCCAGCGCTATTGCGTCAATTCGGCCTCGCTGTCCTTCGAGGCGCCCTGACCCCTTCAGGGCCGGAACACACCAGGGCCTGATCTCACCAAGGATCCTCGAGCACCTCGGGATCCACATCGATCGGTTCGGAGGTTTTCTCCCCGTAGCGGCGCTCCGGCCTGCGCCCGTCCACCAAGGGCTCGGCCCGCGGCTCCAGAGCTGGCGCTGAGCCCCTCGGACCCTCCTCGGGCCGGTAGCGGGGTTCGTCTTCCGGCCGGTAGCGGCGGGGGGGCTCCTGCCCCCGGTAGGGGGGCTGCTGCCCCAGGTAGGGGGCCTCCTCCTGCCAGGCGGGGCGGCGGGGCTCCGGTTCCTCGTCGAGGTAGCGGCGCTGGCGCAGCGGTTCGCGCTCGCGCCGCTCCTCCAGTTCGACGTAGTCGAGCTCGCTCTCCGGCGCAAAGGCGCGGGCCGTGGCCGGCTGCAGGCGGCGTTGGGTTTCCGCGGTGCTCGGCTGTCCCGCGGGCAGCTGGTTTTCAGCCGGCACCAGGCCGCTGCGGAACCGCTCCCGCTCCTCCTGCTCCCAGCTGCTGCCGCCGATCCCCAGCTTTTCGAGCAGTCCCGTGCCCAGCTGCTTGAGCTTGTCCTCGGCGCCTTCGTACACGATTATGCGATCGGTGCCGCTGCTCACGATCTCGATCACCGGCAGCTCCCAGGTGCTCAGCACCCCCTCCCCCAGCAGCGGCACCCCCAGCGCGCCGATCACCAGGGTGGTGAGTTCACCGGTCTCGATGTCGAAGCTGAAGCCCAGCACCCGGCCGAGCTGTTGACCGGCCTCGGTGATCACCTGGCAGTTGATCACCTTGCTGAACCGCTCGGGGTTGAAGTCTTCCACCAGCGAATCGGCGGAGTCGACCAGGATCACATCGCCCACCTGGCGGATGCGATCGAGCGGCATCCAGCGGGGCAGGCCGGGCAGAAAGCGGGTGAGGGGGTTGTCCCGAAGGCCGAGGGCCACCACCTCGCGGCGGTCGATGTCGACCACCACCTCCCCCACCACGCCGAGGCGCCGACCGGTGTCCCGGGTGATCACCTGGGTGCCCATCAGCTCGGAGCGCAACCAGAGGCGGTCGCTGGGAACAGCGGCGGGATCGGCGGCGGAGGGAGGCGTGGAGGTCAAGTCGCGGGGCGGGGGGCGACGGGATGGCGCGGGCGCAGGGCCTGGTGGCCAGCCCAGTCGGCCCATTGTGACTCACCTGGCCCGCTCAGGCGGCCGGCGGCAAACCGACCACCTGGGTGTGGGCTCCGCGGGCCTGGGTGACACCGATGGTGCGGGTGGCCGCAGCGATCATCGGGCGGCGGTGGCTCACCACCACAAACTGGGCCGCATCGGCCTGGCGGGCGATCAGCCCCGCCAACCGCTCCACGTTGACACCATCGAGGAAGCTGTCCACCTCGTCGAGGGCATAGAAGGGGGAGGGGCGAAACCGCTGCAGGGCAAAGAGGAAGCTGAGGGCGGTCAGCGACTTCTCGCCTCCGGACATCGCCGCCAGGCGGCGCACCGCCTTGCCCTTCGGATGGGCCACCAGGGTGAGCCCCCCCTCCAGGGGGCTCTCCGGATTCTCCAGCTGCAGGCAGCCCTCGCCCTCGGAGAGGCCGGCGAAGATCTCGCAGAAGTGGCCGTCCACAGCGCGAAAGGCCTCCAGGAAGGCCTCCTGGCGGAGGGTAGCGACGGTTTCGATGCGCAGCAGCAGCTCCTCGCGCTCCTTGCTGAGCACCTCCAGCCGCTCCTCCAGCTCCGCCAGCCGCTGCTCCAGCTGCGCCAGTTCCTCCAGGGCGAGCATGTTGACGGGCTCCAGGGCCTCCAGGCGCTGTTGCAGGCTGCGCAATTCCTCCTGCAGGGCCTCCAGGCCGGCTTCGCGCACCTCCGGGGGGATCTCCGGCAGCGGGTGGGGGAGCTCGCGTTCCAGCTGCTCCAGCCGCAGGGCCTGACTGCGCTGCAGCTCGGCGAGGGTTTGGCGCTCCTCCCCCAGCCGCTCCAGCTGCCACTGCCGCTGCTGCAGGCCCTGCCGCTGGCCGGCCAGGGCCGCCTCCGCCTCGTCCCGGGCGCGCCGGCAGGCCCCGAAGCGGGTCTCCAGCTCCTGCTGGCGCTGTTCGAGCGCGACCCGCCGCTCCTGTTCCCCCTGCTGCTGGCCCTTCCAGCGCTGGCGTTCCGCCACCAGCGCCTGCACCGCCTGCACCAGCCGCTGCTCCTCCCCCCCGAGGGCCTCCAGCCGGCTGCGGAGCCGCTCCGCCTCCAGGGCCCGCTCGCGCCGCTGAAGGGTGAGGGTGTCCCGGTGCTGGCGGGCCTCCTGCAGCCCCCGATCCGCGGCCTCCAATTCGCTCTGCAGCCCCTGCCAGCGGGCGCTGTCGCCCTGGCCCGCCGCCTCCCGCTCCGCCGCCTCCAGCTCCGTCAGGGCGGCCTGGAGGGGGGTGAGGAGGCCATCGAGCTCCTGCCGCCGCCGTTCGTCCTGCGCGAGGTTGCGCTGCAGCTGGGTGAGCCGCTCGTCCAGCTGCTGGCGCCGCTGCCGCAGGGGCTCGAGGTGGCGGCGGGCCGCCCCGCGTTCGGCCTCCAGGGCCGCCTGGCGCCGTTGTTGCTCCTGCAGGGTGGGGCGGGCCTCCTCCAGCTGCCGGCCCAGCTCCGCCTCGCGGCGGCGACAGGCCAGCAGGCTCTCCCCCAGCTCCAGCAGCCGGCGCCGCAGCGGTTCGGCTTCGTCGGTTTCGCCGCTGCGCCCGAAGCCGAGCTGGCCGGAGCGAGGTTGCAAACTGCCGCCGGTCATGGCGCCGCTCTTCTCCAGCAGCTCCCCCTCCAGGGTGACCGCCCGGCAGCGGCCCAGCTCGCGGCGGGCGTTGGCGAGGTTGTCGAACACCAAGGTGTCGCCGAAGACGTAGCGGAACACCTCCCCGTAGACCGGTTCGTGGTGGATGAGGTCGACCGCGCGGCCCACCAGGCCCGCGGCGGTGCCGGGGCCGCCGCCCCGCTGCAGGGCGGCCGACCCCCCGGAGGCGCCGCCGCGGATGCGGTTGAGGGGCAGGAAGGTGAGCCGGCCCGCCCGGCGGGTTTTGAGCAGCTCGATCGCCCGGGCCGCGATCCGATCGTCCTCCACCACCACCTGGCCCAAGCGGCCGCCGGCCGCCACCTCCAGGGCCACCCGATGGCGTTCCTCCACCTCCCCGAGCTGGGCGACCGGCCCGTGGATTCCCTCCAGCCCGGATTCCAAGAGCAGCCGCAGGGCGCCGGTGCCGCGGCTCTCCTGCAGCGTTTCGCGGCGGCTGTCGAGCCGGGCGATCTCCCGCTCCAGGCCGGTCTGCTCCTGCTCCAGCCGGCTGCGGGTGCGCTGCTGCAGGGCCAGGGCCTCCGCCAGCTCCTGCACCCGGCTCTGCTGGTGGTGCAGCTGGCCCTGCAGCACCTCCGCCTGCTGCTCCAATTCCGCCAGCCGCCCGCCAGCGGCCGCATCGCTGCTGCCCTCCTGGCGGGTTTCGGCCTCCAGCTCCGCCCGTCGCTCCCCCCCCTGCCGCAGCCGCTCCTCGAGGTGCTGGCCCTCGGCCTGGAGCGGAGCGAGCTGCCCCTGCAGCTCCTGGCGGCGGCGGCTGCGCTGCTGCTGCTGCTCCAGCCAGCTGCCGGAGCGCCCGGCCACCTCCCCCAGGCGGCGGCGGGAGAGCTCCACCGCGGCCTCGGCAGCCCTGCAGCTGGCCTCCGCCTGCTCCAGCGGGCCGCTGTCGTCGTGGGCCTCCAGCTGCCGCAGCTGCCCGCGCACCTCGCCCTGCTGCCGCTGCAGCTCGTGCCGCTGCTGTTGCAGGGTTTCGGCCTCCCGCTGGTGGCGCTCCGCCTGCCGGGCCAGCTCGCGACCGCTGGCCTCCAGCCCCGCCAGTTCCGCCTGCACCGCCAGCAGTTGGTCCTCCCCCAGGGCCTTCACCTCCGCCTGGAGGCCTTCCAGGGCGGTGGCGGCTTCGCGGAGGGCCTGCTGGGCCAGATCGATCGCCTGCCGCTCCTGCTGCTCCTGCCGTTCCAGGGCCTGGCCGCGGCTCTCCAGCTGGCGCAGCTCCTGCCGCAAGCCTTCGGTGGCCAGCAGCTGCTCCTGGGCCCGGCCGATGTGCAGGCGCTCGCGCAGCCCCTGGTAGGCCCGCGCCCTGGCGCAGTCGCGCTCCAGGCGCTGGCGGGAGCCCAGCAGCTCCTGCTCGACGATGCGGCAGCGCTCCTGGCGCTCCTGCACCTCGTCGAGCTTGGCGCGGCTCTGGTCGATGCGGCTGTCGAAGAGGGCGACGCCGGCGAGCTCATCGATGATGGCCCGCCGCTCCTTGGCGCTCATCGTCACGATGCGGGTGACGTCGCCCTGCATGACCACGTTGCTGCCGTCGGGGTCGACCCGCAAGCGGCGCAGCTGGGTCTGCAGCTGCTGGAGGTTGCAGGGGACGCCGTCGGCGCTGAAGGTGCTGCTGTAGGTGCCGCCCGGCGCCACGCGCAGCCGCCGGCTGACGCTCCAGCGGGTTTGACCGGGGCGGATCCAGGGGCCCTCGGCGGGGGGCTCCAGGCCCGCCTCGGCTTCATCGGGTTGCCAATCCCCCAGGTCGAAGTGGACGGTGACGGTGGTTTCCGCCGCCTTTCCCGCCCGCACCAACGAGCTGTTGATCAGGTCGGGCAGGCGTTCGGCGCGCATGCCGCGGCTGCTGGCCAGGCCCAGGCAGTAAAGAATGGCATCGAGGATGTTGCTCTTGCCCGAGCCATTCGGACCGGTGACCACCGTGAAACCCGGTTCGAGGGGGATGGAGAGCGACCCGCCGAACGATTTGAAGTGGGTGAGATCAACCTGATTGATGTGAACCAACCGGCTCGGCTCCGAGCTAGGCCAATTTAGCGGAGATGCTGACGGCCACAAGGGGTCTGCCTACAGTTGATTCACCGGCCGTCCTCGCCTGTCGCGAGCGGCCGACCCATCCCCGCCGCCCGCCCCCATCCATGGACCAGGAGATCCAGAACGGCATCCCGCTCGCCGTGCCCGCCGCCCCCGCCGTCGCCTCCTCCTCCGCCTCCGGGGACGGCTCCGGCGACAGCGGCGGCGTGCGCCGCCAGCTCGGCGAGCTGCTCACCGCCACCGGGGATCAAGCCCACCAGGTGGTGGATTCCCTCAAGCCGCTGGAGGAGCAGCTGGAGCACCTGCTCGATGAGCTGAACAGCACCCTGCGGCCGAAGATCGAGAAGCCGGTGCGGGATCGTCCCCTGCTGGCCCTGGGCCTGGCGGCCGGGGTGGGCTTGATCGTGGGCCTGCTGCTCAACTCCAACCGTCGCTCGGCATGAGCGGCGGCGGTATGGGTCGGGTCACGGCGCTGCTGACGTCGGTGATGGACCTGCATGTGCGCCTCGCGCTGCAGGAGGTGGGCAAGGAGAAGCGCCGCGTCATCGGCGGGGGCCTGTTCCTGGCGCTCGGGATGGGTTTGGCGAGCCTGGCCAGCCTCTCCCTGCAGCTGGCCCTGATCCTCTGGATCCGCGAGCGCTTCGCCCTCAGCTGGCTGCAGACCGCCCTGGTGGTGAGCGCGCTCAACGCGGCCCTGGCCACCGTGTTCCTGCGCGTCGGCAGCCAGATCCTCAAGGGTCCCTACCTGCCGGAAACCCTGGCGGGCCTCTCCCGCACCACCCGGGCCCTCACCGGCCGCTTCTAGGGCTCGGCCGCCGCCAGATCGTCGCTTCGCCTCCCGGAGCGGAGTTCGTAGCGCAGCCAGCGGCAGTCGAGGCCGCCGTTGCTCACCGGCACGCGCCGGCTGGCCTTGAGGCGCAGGGAGCGGGTGAGTTCGGGGTTGCCGCTCAGCAGCCAGAGGGTCCAGCCGCCACAGCGTTCTCGCAACAGTGCACCCAGCTCGTCGTAGAGGGCTTCGAGATCCTCTTCGGCCCCCAGGCGGGCCCCATAGGGGGGGTTCACCACCACCAGCCCGGGCCCGGCGGGCGGGCGCAGCTCGCGGGCGTCCCCTCGCTCGAAACGGATGTGCTCCGCCACCCCGGCCCGCTCGGCGTTGCCGCGGGCCTGATCGAGCACCTCCGGATCGCGCTCCAGCCCCAGCAGCGGCGGCAGCGCACGGGGTTTCGGCGGCTGACAGGCCTCCAGCTCCCGCCGCCAGAGGGTGGCGTCGAAATCGGGCCAGCGCTGGAAGCCGAAGGCCCGCGCCTGGCCGTGGAGCACCCCGGCCGGCAGGGCCAGGGCCATGGCGGCGGCCTCGATCAGCAGGGTGCCGGAGCCGCACATCGGATCCACCAGCGGCACGGTGCCGTCCCAACCGGTGAGGGCGATCAGCCCGGCGGCGAGGTTTTCCTTGAGCGGGGCGGCCCCCATGGCGCTGCGGTAACCGCGGCGGTGCAGGCTGGCGCCACCGCCGCCATCGAGGCTGAGCACCGCCTCGCTGAGGCCCGTGCGGCGGTCGTGGTGAAGGTGGAGGTGCAGGGCGAGGTCGGGATCATCGAGGTTCACCGAGGAGCGGGCGCCCCAGCGCTGGCGCTGCTGATCCACCAGGGCGTTCTTCACCGCCAAGGCGGTGTAGTGGCTGTGGGGCAGGGCGGGGGTACTGCCGCTGGCCTCCACCCGCAGGCTGGCCTCGGGCGGCAGCCACCGCTCCCAGTCGGCGGCGGCCTGCACGCCGGCGGCCAGCGCCTCCCGGTTGCCGCAGGGGAAGCGGGCGAGGCTGCGCAGCAGGCGGAAGGGCAGGCGGGCGCGCAGGTGCAGGCGGTAGTAAGTGGCCAGGTCGCAGCGACCGCTCACCTGCAGGCGGCCGGGCTGCACCTCGGTGGCGCCGAGGGCGCTGAGCTCGGCGGCGGCCACCTCCTCCAGGCCCGGCGGCACCACGGCGGTGAGGGCGAAGCGAGCGGAGTCCCGGGGGGAGGTGGTCATCCGTGCCGTGCGCCTGTCTTTAAGCTAGCCGCATGATCTAGCCAGCTCGTCATGGCCGGGGAGTGGACGCTGCAGGACGCCAAGAACCGCTTCAGTGCCGTGGTGGAGGCGGCTCTGGCGGGGGAGCCCCAGAAGGTCACCCGCCGGGGGCGTTGGGTG
>JBIPMZ010000108.1:0-7388 GCA_044376165.1 Cyanobium sp. | reverse complement strand
CCGGCGTCGGGCGTGGGCGGAGCGAAAAAGGGTTCCGCTTCCCGGACGCCATCGCGCAGGAGGGTGAGAGAGGGGCCTATGAGTGTGCAGAGATCCTCCTGCCAGGCCGGATCCGCCGTGGCCCCCTCCAGAGCCCATCCCCTCTCCCGCCAGAGGGGGCGCAACCGCTCCGCCAGGGCGGGGGCGGGGAGTTCATGCAGCACCTGGGCGTTGAGCCAGTTGAGCTTGTCCCAGTCGAAGCGGGCGCCAGCCCGGTTGACCCGCGCAAAGTCGAACACCGGCGCCGCGTCGGCGAGGCGGAAGCGTTCCCCCATCCCCTCGGGCGGAGACCAGCCCAGCAGGGTCATGTAGTTGGCGAGGGCCTCGGCGGCGTAGCCCATCGCCTGGAAGTCGCTGATCGAGGTGACCCCGTCGCGCTTGGAGAGCTTGCGGCCCTCCTGGTTGAGGATCAAGGGGGTGTGGGCGAACTGGGGCTCCGAGGCCCCGAGGGCTTCGTAAAGAAGCAGCTGCTTGGCGGTGTTGGCGATGTGGTCTTCGCCGCGGATCACATGGCTGATGGCCATGGCGACGTCATCGACCACCACCACCAGGTTGTAGAGGGGATCGCCGATGCGGTCGGCCGGGGCACGGCGGGCGATCACCATGTCCCCCCCCAGGTCGGCGCCGCGCCATTCCATCGGGCCCCGCACCAGGTCGTGCCAGCGGATGACGCGCTCGTCGTCGATGCGAAAGCGGATCACCGCCTCGCGGCCCTCGGCGCGGAACGCCTGCTCCTGGGCAGCGGTGAGATCCCGATGACGGTTGTCGTAGCGCGGGGCCCGATTCTCCGCCTGCTGCCGCTCTCGCATGGCGGTGAGCTCCGCCTCGCTGGTGTAGCAGCGGTAAGCCTGACCGCTCTCCAGGAGGTGGGCGATGGCCGCGCGGTGCTCCTCCACCCGGGTGCTCTGGATCACGGGCTCCCCGTCCCAGTCGAGACCGAGCCAGCGCAGCCCCGCCAGGATGTTGGCGGTGTACTCAGGCTTGGAGCGGGCCTGGTCGGTGTCCTCGATGCGGAGCAAAAAACGGCCGCCGTGACGGCGCGCGAACAGCCAGTTGAAAACCGCGGTGCGCGCGGTGCCGATATGGAGGGTCCCCGTGGGGCTCGGTGCCAGACGCACCCGTACGGGACCCGCGACGACCACCGAGAACCTCCTGAGGGCTGACAGATTGGAGAACGGGACTGACGGGGCTCGAACCCGCAACTTCCGCCGTGACAGGGCGGTGCTCTAACCGATTGAACTACAGTCCCAGAGTGAGATCCAACGGATCCGCCCCGGTGAGGCGTGCTCCCTGCGGAGGACGACTAAGGAAGTATCCATCGCCACCGCCCCCCCCGTCAACGGGCCCAAAGCGCAAAAAACGGCCACCGCAAGCGGAGAGGTGGCGAACATACCCCCACAAAAAAATTTCCCGGAGCGCTGGAGGCTCCAGGAAAGGGGAGGCAAGGCTGGGGCCGGGAAGGCCGGCGGGTCAAGGGCGGAAACCGGCTGGTTCGATCAGGCGCACCTGATTGCCGCGAGCCGTGAATTCACGGCCTTGGTCGCTCTGCACCACCACCCTGCCACCGGATTTCACCCGGATCACCCTGGCCCGCACCCAGCCCAAGGCTGCGGATTCCAGCACTTTCACCACATCGCCGGGCTGAAGATCCAACTCCATGTTCAGGACAGATTTCGAGGACCACGAGACAACAAATGGGGCCATCAGACGCGCCGTGGAGGACTTGAACCCCCGACATCAGGTTTTGGAGACCTGCGTTCTACCAACTGAACTAACGGCGCAGGGTAGATGACCCCTGGGAAGCATGAGGGGGAGGGGCGGAACAAAAAGTGCCGCACTCACTGCCTCAGCGGTCGAAGCGCTGCTTGACTCGCGTGGCTTTACCCACTCGGTCGCGCAGATAGAACAGCTTCGCCCTACGCACCTTACCGCGCCGCTCCACCTTGACGGAAGCCACCTGGGGGCTGTGCAGCATGAACACGCGTTCCACGCCGATTCCCTGGAAGATGCGGCGAACGGTGATCGTTTCGTTCAGGCCACCGTGGCGCTTGGCGATCACGACACCTTCGTAGGGCTGAACCCTCTCCTTGTTTCCCTCCCGGATGCGCACACCCACCTGCACGGTGTCGCCGACGTAGATCACCGGCAGATCGCTCTTGAGCTGCTCGGCCTCGAAGGCAGCGATCAACTCCCGCGCCCCCAGCCGCCGGGATGGAGCCGGTGGGCTGCCGGGGCTGGATTCCACCTCGGTGCTGGATTCCGCCTCGGTGGCGGCGGCCTCCGGAGCGTGGTTTGCCTCTGGGCTGTTGGTTTCCGCTGCCATTCCGATTGCGCGACGCCTGGCCAAACCAACACTGTACCGCTTCAACTGTCCCCTCACTCCCGGGGGGAAGGAGGGCCCCCGGGGGGGCGATGGGCGGAGCCTGGCCGCCGCCAGCGCTGCCAGAGCATCGCCCCGCCGCTGCCCACCATCCAGAGCAGGCCGAGGCCGTTGAGCAGCACGTAGAGCGTCTCCCCGTTGGCGCCGAGCCAGCTCTTCAGCCACTCCCCCTCATGCAGGGTCATCAACAGGTGCGCCCGATCCCGCTCCAGGCCCCCCCAGTCCCGCAGCAGCCGGTAGCCCAGGCCGCTCGTCACCGTGAGCAGCAGCGGCAGGAGCACGAAGGGGGCCAGGGCGCCATGCCAGTGCCGCACCCGGACCGCCAGGGGCACCGCCCGCGGCGGCGACCCGGCTCGGCCGACCCCGCCCCCATCCCGCCCCGTTTCGACCATGCCCCTGCTACTCGCCAGGAGCCATGCTGCCGGCAGGGCGGGGGTTGCGGTTGATAGCTTGAGACCACCCCTTATCCGGTCCGAGGATTCCGCCCGCATGAATCTGTTCGCCGATCTGCTGGCCGGATCCTCTCCCGCCCGGGCTGCCCAGCCGGAGGGCCTGCGCGGTCTCACCACCCAGACCGGACCCCGCATTCAGGCGGGACCCCGCATCTCCAAGGGGCGGCGCGGCGTCGAGGTGAAGTCTGCGCGGGAGCTGGCGATCATGCGAAAGGCCAGCCGCATCGTGGCCACGGTGTTGCGGGAGATTTCGGAACTGGCCGCCCCCGGCATGACCACCGGCGATCTCGATCGCCACGCGGAGAGCCGCATTCGCGAGCTCGGGGCGGTGCCGAGCTTCAAGGGGTATCACGGCTTTCCCGCCAGCATCTGCGCCTCGATCAACCACGAGGTGGTGCATGGCATCCCCAGCTCCCGCCGCACCATCCGGGCCGGGGATCTGCTCAAGGTGGATACCGGCGCTTACTTCGACGGTTTCCACGGCGACAGCTGCATCACCCTCTGTGTGGGGGAGGGGGTGAGCGAGGCAGCTCGCCGCCTGAGCCGCGTCGCCCAGGAGTCGCTGATGAAGGGTCTGGCCACCGTGCGCGCCGGCAGCAGCCTGCTGGAGCTGGCCGGGGCGGTGCAGGATCACGTGGAAGCGCACGGCTATGCCGTGGTGGAGGACTACACCGGCCATGGCGTGGGACGCAACCTGCACGAGGAGCCCTCGGTATTCAACTTCCGCACCCGCGACCTCCCCGATCTCCTCCTGCGGCCGGGCATGACCCTGGCGGTCGAGCCGATCCTCAACGCCGGCAGCAAGGCCTGTCGCACCTTGAAGGATCGCTGGACCGTGGTGACCGTGGACGGCAGCCTCTCCGCCCAGTGGGAGCACACCATCGCCGTTACCTCCGACGGTTGCGAAATCCTCACCGACCGCGACTTCTAGCCTCCCCCTCGGCTTTCCGCTTCCTCTTCGCCCCGGGGTGCCAGCGCGTCGGGGCGCCGGGTGACCGCCCGGAAGTATCCCCAGCGCGCCAGCGCGGCCAAGGGCATCAGTACGTAGGTGAGCGGGTTGATCGTGACGATGATCAACCCGCAGTTCCAGCGGGCCTGGCGCAGGATTTCCCCAGCCACCCACTCGGGGTCCATCACGCCGATCGGGTTGAGCTCCGAGCGGAACGGACCGAGCACCAGACGGCGCAGGCGCAGCACCGGAGCCAGGTCCAGGGCCCGCAGGCTGAGCAGCTGTCCGAGCAGCCGCTTGCTCAGCTCATAGAGCGGGCTGAGCGCCGCCTGGATCTCCGCTTCCGATGTGTTCACCCACACCTCGGCACGGGGCCGCTCGGGCTCCTGGCGGGTCCGTTCTGCGGCGAGGCCGGCGAACAGCTCCAGCAGGCGCCAACTGCTCAGGGCATTCACCTCCAGGGAGAGGGCCACCGCGGCGGCGTCCCGGGCGCCATGGACATTGACGCCATGGTTGAGCACCAGGACGTCGACCTCCGCCAGCAACGCGCGCAACTCCCCCTCGGCGCCGGCCCGCCAGCGGTGCTGGAGCAGTGGGATGGGCCTGCCGGCAGCATCCTGGAGATCGATCGGCTGGTCCCCGTGGCGCAGGGCGATCAAGCGGGCGCCCCGTGCATGCCAACGGCGCAACAGGGCGCGGCCCAGGGCGCCGCCAGCGCCGCTGATCGCCACGGTGAGGGGCGGGGAAGGGGAGAGCATGGGGCGGGGGCAGGCGCTGCCTAGATTGCCCCGGCCGGTTCCCCTGAGGTGCTCCGCATGCCCGTCCCCCTGCTGATCGGCTCGAGCGAACCCTTTAGCGGGAAGTCGGCTGTCGCTCTCGGGTTGGGCCGCCAGCTCCTCCGCCAGGGCGTTTCCGTACGGTTCGGCAAGCCCCTGGCCACCCTGGCGGCCGCCCCCGCCCCCCAGAAGCCCCCCGGATCTCCGAGCGCCCGGGGGCCGCTGATCGATGACGACACCCGCTTCATCGGCACCTTTCTGGGTTTGGCGGAGCACCAGCTGATTCCCTCCCTGCACAGCGACGATCCGCTGGTGGCGCACCAGCGGCTGATGGACGGCGACCTGGAGGCCGGGGCGGGGTTCGACGCCCTGCGCGCCTCGTTGGCCCCGGGGGCCGCCCAGGCCGAAGGCGATCCTCTGGTGATGCTCGAGGGGGCCGGCAGCCTCAGTGAGGGGTTGCTGTTCGGCCTCAGCCTCCCCCAAGTGGCCCACGGCCTTGAGGCCCAGGTGGTGCTGGTTCACCCCTGGCGCGACTCCCACAGTGTCGACCCGCTGCTGGCGGCCCAGCGCCAGCTGGGTGACCGGCTGGCCGGCCTGGTGCTCAACCGGGTCATCCCCGACGAGGTGGCGGTCCTGCGGGAGGAGGTGGCCCCCGCGCTGGAGCGTCTGGGGCTGCCGGTGCTCGGGATCCTGCCCCGCAGTCCGCTGCTGGGCAGCATGACCGTCGAGGAGATCAGCCGAAGGCTTCATGCCCGCGTGCTCTGCTGCTCCGACCGTCTCGATCTCCTGGTGGAAACCCTCTCGATCGGGGCGATGAACGTGAACTCCGCCATGGAGTTCTTCAAGCGCCGCCGCAACATGGCGGTGATCACCGGGGCCGACCGCACCGACATCCAGCTGGCAGCCCTGGAGGCCTCCACCCAGTGCCTGATTCTCACCGGCGTGGGCGAGCCCCTGTCCCAGCTGATCAACCGCGCCGAGGAGCTGGAGGTGCCGGTGCTCAGGGTCGACCACGACACCCTCACCACCGTGGAGGTGATCGAGGCCGCCATCGGCCATGTGCGCTTGCAGGAGAGCGTCAAGGCCACCTATGCGGTGCGGCTGGTGGAGGAAAACTGCCGCTTCGCGAGGCTCTACGAACGGCTGCGGCTGCCGGTGCGCGCCTGACCGCCATCGGCGGCCGCTGCTAGGTTCACACGGACACTGTCGGCTGCGGGTGACCCGGTCCTTAGATCTTCCGGCCCTCGACCGGATCGACACCCTGGCTCAGGAACTGGCCTTGCTCCAGGACCGCGGCAAGCGCAGGATCGCCATCCTCGGCAGCCGCCATGTGCCCGTGGTGTCGATCCATCTGGTGGAACTGGTGGCCCGCTCCCTGGCGCAGGAGGGCCACAGCTTGATCACCTCCGGGGCCCAGGGGGTTAATTCCGCGGTGATCCGCAGCGTGCTGGATGTGGATCCGGCCCGGCTGACCGTGCTGTTGCCCCAGAGCCTGGAGCGGCAACCGGCCGAATCCCGCGACCAGCTGGAGAAGGTGCTCCACCTGGTGGAGAAGCCCGAGCACGACGAACTCCCCCTGCCCATGGCCAGCAGCCTCTGCAACCAGGAGATCATCCTCCGTTGCGATCAGTTGATCTGCTACGCCTTCCACGACAGCGAAACGCTGCTCTCCAGCTGCCGCACCGCGGAGGACATGGGCAAGGTGGTCAGCCTGATGTTCTTCGACTGACCCCGCCCGGTCGGAGTCAGCCCCCCGCGCCGGGCTCAGTGCGGCAGCACCTGCAGCCGCGTACCTTCCCGCCCCATCACCGTGACGCTGGCCCCGGCGGGCAGGGGCCGCTCGGGGTCCAGGTTTTGCGCCGCCCAGCTCTGCCCCTGCCAGAGCACGCGCCCCTGGCCCTCGCTGTCGAAGGCCACGATCACTTGGGCGCGGCCGGCATTGGCCCCCGGAGGAATGCTCCGCTCCTGGCTGCGGCCCGCCCAGCGCCGCAGGGCCACGGCCCCCGCCGTCAGGAGGGCAAGGCCGATCAGGATCTGCACCCCCGGGGCCAGCGGCAGCAGCGCCGCCAGCACGGCGAGCAGCAGGGAGGCGGTGCCCCCAAGGAAAAGCAACCCATCGCTGTCGAGCCCCGCCAGGGAGAGCAGCAACAGGGTGATGCCCAGGATCAGCCAGAGGGTGGGCGGAGAGGGCATGGGGGGTCAGGAGGAGGGGCGGGGGGGCGGGCTGGGGCGCCGCGGGCAGCGCTGGCGCAGCGCCTGCTGCAGCAGGGACACCGCGTTGGCCTGGCCCTGGAGAGCGAAGGCCTCCTGCTCGAGGATTCGCTCACCGTGGTGATAGCCGGTGCTGAGAATGCCGCGGATCTGGCGGTCCACCACCTCCGGCAGCGGGAATCGCCAGCCAATCGGCGTGAGCCTTCCGCTCGGGCAGCTCTGCACCGCATGCACAGCCTCATGCAAGAACGTGGGGCGAGCGATCCCCAGCTCGAAGCTGAGCGGGGAGAGCCAGAGGGTGCGGCTGGCGGGGTGGAAGAGGCCGTAGGCCTGGCGCACGGGCGGCAGGGCGATGTGGAGGGTGAAGCCATGGGCCTGCAGATCACGAGCCAAGGGCTGCAGCTCCGCCGGCAGCGCACTCAGGGGCCGCGGCTGCAGGGCAGCGTTCGCCAGGAGGGGGAGAAGGGCGATCGCCAGTCCGGCGGCGGGGGTCATCGGCAGCGGGGGACACCCGCTCACAAGCTAGGCGTTGAAGGGATGTCGCCAGCGGCGGGAGGCCCTAGCTTGAAAGCCGTACTGGT
>JBIPMZ010000107.1:0-7416 GCA_044376165.1 Cyanobium sp. | reverse complement strand
GAGCTGGGCGACATCGTGATCTCCCTGGAGACCGCCGCCCGTCAGGCCCTGGAGCACGACCACCCGCTGGAGCGGGAGCTGCGCTTCCTGGCCAGCCACGGCCTGCTGCACCTGCTCGGCTGGGACCACCCGGACGAGGAGTCCCTCGCGGCGATGCTCGCCCTCCAGGATCGGCTGCTGGCCTCCGGCTGAACCGAAGGAGCGAACGGCCTTCCGGGACACGAAGCCTTCCCTCCGGCCAGCGGGGTTAAGGTGCGGCACAACGGTGCGCAGCCGATGACCACCCCCATGTTGCTTCCCGAGGATTCAACACCGCTGCGGCCCCTGGTTGACGTCCATCGCCGCGGTCGACGCTTGCGGGTGGGCGCCTGGAAGGTGGCGGGCGATCTTCCCGCCAGCTTCCGCTACGCCGCCCAGGGCTTGGCCTACGGCTTCGCCAGTCAGCGCAACTTTCGCATCCACGTGGGCATCGGCCTGGTCGCCTTTGCGTTGGGCCTGTGGCTCCGGCTCAGCGTCGACCGGCTGGCGCTGCTGGTGCTCACCGTGGCGGCGGTGCTGGTGCTCGAGCTGTTGAACACCGCCACGGAGGCCGTCGTCGACCTGGCGATCGGCCGCCAGTTCCACCCCCTGGCGCGCATCGCCAAGGACTGCGCCGCCGCCGCCGTGCTGGTGGCAGCCCTCTCCTCCATGCTCATCGCGCTGCTGCTGCTGCTTCCACCCCTGCTGCACAAGCTCGGCCTCTGAGCCGCCGGCCGTTCCCATGCTCCTCGTTCTCGACAACTACGACAGCTTCACCTTCAACCTGGTGCAGTACCTGGGCGAATTGGCCGCGGAGCATCCGCTCGCGGCGGAACTGCAGGTGGTACGCAACGACGCCCTCACCCTTGCGGAAATCCGGGCGCTCGCGCCGGCGGCAATCCTGATCTCTCCCGGTCCGGGCGATCCCAACCAGGCCGGGGTGTGCCTGGAAGTCTTGCGGGAGCTGGGGGCTGAGGTGCCGATCCTGGGGGTGTGCCTGGGGCACCAATGCCTGGCCCAGGTGTTCGGCGGCCGGGTGGTGCGGGCTCGGGAACTGATGCACGGCAAAACCTCTCCGGTGCACCACGGCGGCCAGGGGGTGTTCGCTGGGCTGCCCGAGCCGCTCACGGCCACCCGCTACCACAGCCTGATCGCCGAGCGGGAGAGTCTGCCCGAGTGCCTGGAGGTCACCGCCTGGCTGGAGGACGGCACAATCATGGGCCTGCGCCATCGGGAGCATCCCCATCTGCAGGGGGTGCAATTCCACCCGGAGAGTGTGCTCACCGAGAGTGGCCATCGGCTCCTGGCCAACTTCTTGCGGGAAGCGGAGCAACGCGGGGTGAAGCCGCACGAGGCGAAGCTTCCTGAAGAAGAGTGATAGCTTCGCGCCGTCCCCACCCCCGCCGCGGGCCGCTTTTCCCCATGCACGTAGCTCCCGTCGTCCACCGGTCGCGGCCGCTTCGCCCCGGTCCCGCGCTGGCGACGGCGGCCCTGGTGTTGGGGGCCGCCCTGGCCCCGCCCCGGGCGGCCCTAGCCCCTGCGCTCCTGGCACCGGCCAGCGCCGCCCCCACCAGAGCTGGCGCCACCAGGGGGGGGGGTGCGGCCGGGGGGGTGACGATCACCAGCTATGGCCACAGCGCCCTGCTGATCCGCGGCGGTGGGGCCACGGTGCTGCTCAATCCGTTCCAGGCGGTGGGCTGCGCCGCCGGGCTGGCCGAACCCCGCGTCCGGGCCGACGTGATCCTGGCCAGCAGTCGCCTCAAAGATGAGGGGGCGGCGGTGGCCAGCGGTCGCTTGCTGGTGAAGCCCGGCTCCTACAAGGTGGCCGGCCTGCGCCTCGAGGGCATCGCCGTGCCGCACGACCGCTTCGGCGGCAAGCGGTTCGGCCCCTCCACCCTCTGGCGCTGGCAACAGGGCGGCCTCGAGTTCGCCCACCTCGGCGGCACCGCCGGGCGGCTCAGCCCCGCCGACCGGGTCCTGCTCGGGCGCCCCGACGTACTGATCCTCGGCGTAGGGGGTGGCGCGAAGGTGTACAGCGGTGCCGAAGCCGCTGAGGTGGTGCGTGAACTGCAGCCCCGCCGCGTGATCCCCGTGCAATACCGAAACGCTCCCCCCATCACCGGCTGCGACCTCGCTTCGCTCGAACCGTTCCTGCAGGCGATGGGCTCGGCCAAGGTGGTGCGGGGCGGGCCAACCCTTTCGCTGGTACCGCCCTTGGGCGATTCAACCGTGATTCAAGTGATGCGCTGATCGTTTTCCAAGCGGACGACAAAAGCGATGGAGAGACCGTCGCTCCCTCCATGACCGGAAGGCAAGGCCGCGTTTTGTAAGTGGGCCCCCCGAGAGATTCTCTCTGCCCTTCCTTGCTTGGCGGAAGCCGGCCCAGCGGCTGGCTCCAGGCCAGGGGCAGCCGCCTCGCTCCAGCCTGGCGCCCCAGCCCCCCTGGATCTCCCCGCCGCTACAAACCTCCCACCTTTAAATCCCCTCCACCGCACACCAAGCCCCCCAGAAGCGCTCCATCTGGGGACCCGTGCCGAGGCTCACCCGCAGGCTGCCCTCCAGCTGCGGCTTCCCGGCCATCGAGCGCACCAGGATGCCGGCCTCCTGCTTCAGGCGCCGCTCCACCTCGGCCGGATCGCCCTTGGGCCAAAGCAGCAGGTAGTTGCCCCCGTCCACATGGTGGCGCACCCCCGCTCCCTGCAACCAGCTCACCAGGGCATCGCGGGCGGCCAGCACCTCCGCCACGTAGGCCTCCACGTAAGCGGCATCGGCCAGGGCGGCGCCGGCCGCCGTCACCGCAAAGCTGTTGACGTCGTAGGGACCGGTGACCCGGCTCACCCGATCCACCACCGCGGCGGATCCGAGGGCAAAACCGATGCGCAAGCCGGCGATGCCGGCGGTCTTGGAGAGGGAGCGCAGTACCAGCAGGTTGGGGTGGGCGGCAAACGGATCGCCCCCGCCCGCCGCAGCGACCAGGGGCGGCAGCACGCTGTCGCCGGTGAAGGCCTCGTAGAGCTCATCCACCACCACCAAGCTGCCGGGGGCCGCCGCCGCCAGCTCCAGCACCCGTTCGGCCGCCAGGCGGGTGCCGGTGGGGTTGTTGGGGTTGCAGAGCAGCAGCAGCTTCGGCGGGCGGCTCCGCAGCGCCTGGAGCATCTCCTCGAACGGGAAGCGGAAGCCGGGCATTCGATGGGGCAGGGCCTCGATTTCCATGCCCTGCATGCGGGCGCAGGGGGTGTAGTAGCCGAAGGTGGGGCTGGTGGTCAGCAGCCGGTCGCCGGGGGCGCCGTAGGCGTGGAAGCAGGCGTGCAGGGCGGCATCGACGCCGTTAAAGATGCCCACCTGGTGCGGCGTGAGGCCCGTGGCGGCACCGCCGAGGGCAGCGATCAGCGCCTCGCGCAGGCCGTCGTACTCCGGATAAATCGCGTACTCCTCGGCCGGGATAGCGCGGAGGGCCGCCACCACCCGCGGGCTGGGACCCACGGTGTTTTCGTTGAAGTCGAGCCGCAGCAGGCCGCGCCGGCCTTCCAGGGGGGCGCTGTAGGCCTGCAGAGCCTCCACCTCAGGGCGGGCGGCGGGCGGCGGTTGTCGCACAGGGGGGCCAAGGGGCAGAAGCGCAGCGTAGGGGGGCGACCGCCGCTGTGGGCGTCTTACATCCGCTCCAGCGTCTCGATCCCCAGCAGCCCCAGCCCCAGCTTGAGGGTGTCGGCGGTGAGGCGACACAACGCCAGGCGGGAGCCGCGGGCGGGTTCGTCGGCCTTGAGCACCGGCACCTGGTCGTAGAAGCGGTTGAACCCCTGGCTGAGCTCAAACAGGTAGGCGCACAGGCGGTTGGGCAGCAGCTCCTGCTCCACCTCCACCACCACCGCATCGAAGCGCAACAGCTCGCGCACCAGGGCCCATTCCTGCGGTTCCGAAAATACGAGCGGATCCGGGAAACCCGCCGCCCCCCCCGCCAGCGCGCCGCCCTTGCGGGCGATGCCGGCGATGCGCACCACCGCATAGAGCAGGTAGGGGGCGGTGTTGCCCTGCAGGGCGAGCATGCGATCAAAACTAAACTGGTAATTGGTGATCCGGTTCTGGCTGAGGTCGGCATACTTCACCGCCGCCAGGCCCACGGTGGTGGCCACGGCCTGGAGGAAGGCCTCCTCCTCCTGGCGCCCCTCCTCCGCCAGGCGGCGGCGCAGGTCGGCCTCGGCCCGCTCCACCGCCTCCTCCAGCAGGTCGCGCAGCCGCACGGTGTCGCCGGCGCGGGTCTTGAGCTTCTTGCCATCCTCCCCCTGCACCAGGCCGAAGGGCACGTGCTCCAGGCTCACCCCCGCCGGCACCCAGCCCGCTCGGCGCGCCACCTGAAACACTCCGGCGAAATGGTTTGCCTGGCCGGCATCGGTGACGTAGATGACCCGCTGCGCCCCATCGCCCTGCGGGGGGGGCGCCAGGCGGTAGCGAATCGCCGCCAGGTCGGTGGTGGCGTAGTTGTAACCGCCGTCGCTCTTCTGCACGATCAGCGGCAGCGGCTTGCCCCCCTTGCCGCTCATCCCCTCCAAAAACACACAGCGGGCCCCCTCATCCACCACCAGCAGGCCGGCAGCCTCCAGATCCGCCACCACCGCCGCCAGAAAGGGGTTGTAAAACGACTCGCCCCGCTCGCTCAGGCGGATCGCCAGCCGGTCGTAGATCTTCTGGAATTCGCGGCGGCTCTGGTTGCAGAGCAGCCCCCAGGCCTGGAGCGACACCGGATCGCCCCCCTGCAGCTTCACCACCTCCTCGCGAGAGGCGCTTTGGAAGGCTGCGTCGTCATCGAAGCGGGCCTTGGCCTGCCGGTAGAAGGCCACCAGATCGCCGAGATCCACCGCATCGGCGGTGTCGAGCGCCTCGGGGGCCACCTGCTTGAGGTGGGTGATCAACATGCCGAACTGGGTGCCCCAGTCGCCCACATGGTTGAGCCGCAGCACCGGATGGCCGCGGAACTCCAGCACCCGCGCCAGGGAGTCGCCGATGATCGTGGAGCGCAGATGGCCCACGTGCATCTCCTTGGCGATGTTGGGGCTGGAGAAATCCACGATCACCGGGGCGTTGCTGCCCTCCGCCGCGGGCACCCCCAGCCGCGGATCGCCCAGCCGTGCGCGCAGCTCCGCCGCCAGCCGCTCCGGCCGGATCGTGAGGTTGAGGAAGCCGGGGCCTGCGATCTGGGGCTCCAGGCAGAGGGCGATGAAGGCCTGATCCCCCGCGAGCTGCCCCGCGATCGCTTCGGCGATGGCGCGGGGCTTCCTACCCAGCGGCTTGGCCAGGGGCAGGGCGCCGTTGGCCTGGAAGTCGCCGAATTCGGGCTTGGAGGCCGGGGCCAGCAGGGGATCGAGGCTCTGGCCCGCCGCCACGAGCGCGGCGGCCGCCTCCGGGAAGGCCGCCGCCATGGCATGCCGCAGGCGGGCTTCGAGTTGCTGGAAAACCTGGAGCATTGCGGCCGGCAGCGGATCGGACTGAATGGGTTGATCATCTCCCCCATCGGGGCGCTGCCGCCTCAGCCCGCCAGCCCCAGCTCCCGCTCCATCCCCGCCACCACCACATCGGCCACCAGCTGGATGCGGTAGCGGCAGTGTTGGGTGGCGCCCACGTCAAAGCGGCCGTGCTCCCAGTATTTGTTGCTGCCGGCGCCGCCGCCGCAGAGGCCGAAGTACTCGCAGCCGCCCCGGCAGAGGGCCACGCCTGCGGCGATCTCCGCCTGCACCGCCCGGAACTTGGGGCTGGCGGCCAAGGAGGCGAGGCTGGCGGTGCGCACGTTGCCGAAGCTGAAATCGCCGTAGGCGGGGGTGGTCACCGAGAGCAGCTCCGGATCAAAGGTGGAGAGGTTGCCCCGCACATCCACGTTGACGATCGCGAAGGGATGGTTCATGTCGGTGAAGGCGAGGCGTTCGCCCGTGGCCGCCAGGCTGGTGACCCCCTCGAACTCCCGGATGCGCAGCCGCTCCGGCTCCGCCAGGCTGCGCTGCCAGAACACCTCCAGGAAGCGGCGGTAGCGCGCCTCCAGATCGCGGCGCTCCGCCGCCCCGGCGGCCTCCAGGCTGGAGTGGGCGTTGCTGCCCTCGGTCTCCTCCATGTTGAAGCCCACGTCCTCGAGGCCGTGCTCCAGGAAGAAGTCGGCCATCGCCTCGGGGTGATCGAGGGAGGCAGCGGTGAGCACGCAGATCACCGAGAAGGGGATGGCGTGCCGCTGCAGCCAGCGGACGCCCCGCAGCGCCGCCGCATGGCTGGGGCGGCCGGTGCGGGTGCGGCGGTGGGCGTCGTGCAGAAAGGCCGGCCCATCGAGGCTCACCCCCACGTGGATGCGGTTGCGCTGGAAGCAGGCGCACCAGGCCTCGTCGATCACGATCGCGTTGGTCTGCAGCGACTGCTCGATGGTGTCGGCGCTCAGGCCGCGGCGCACCAGCAGGGCACGGATCCGTTCGGAGGCCTCGTCGTAGAAGGCCACCGGCAGGGACAGGGGCTCGCCGGCATGCCAGAGCAGGGTGAAGGGGCCGCCGAAGAAGGGGCTCTCCAGCACCCGCTCCACGGCCGCCTCCAGCAGCTCGAAGGAGAGCCGGCTGCGGTCGCCCCGATCGGGCAGGTAGCAGTAGTCGCAGTCGAGGTTGCAGTAGGGGGTGGGCTGGATCACCAGCAGCCGCACCGGCCCGAAGTCCGATTCGGCCGTCACGGGGCGCTCACCAGGCGTTGCGGAAGCCGCCATTGCGCCAGGCGCCACCGCCATTGCGCCAGCCGCCGCCGTTGCGGAAGCCACCGTTGTAGAAGCCGCCATTACGCCAGCCGCCGTTGCGGAAGCCGCCATTAGCGAAGCCGCCACGGGGGCCGTTCAGAAAGGCGAAGGCCAGATCGCCGTCGGACCGTGCGGGGCGCTCGGCGGCCTGCGGATCCCGCTCCCGCACGGCGGCCGCGATGCGCTGCAGCCGCTCCTCCAGGCTGGCCGGCTGCTCCGGAACGGGAGGGGAGGAGGCCCGGGCGACGGCGGCCGCGGCCAGGGCGGCGGTTCCCTCCAGGGGCAGCGCCAGCAGCAGCAGCAGTCCGAGCAGGCGGGAGCGGGAGAGGAAGGCCATGGAGCGAAGCGGGAGCGCAGGAAGGGGCAGCGGAGGCGACAGCCTCAGTTCGCGGCGGGCGGAGGCAGGGGGCGCAGCGTCTCGACGGTACTGAGCACCATCTCAAAAACGCCGCGGATTTGATCGGGGGAGAGCTCGCGCAGGCCACCGGGCCCCACCCAGCGGTGCACGGCGGCCACGGTGGACGGCTCGCCATCCACATAGGCCTGCAAGCGGCGAGCGATCGCCAGGTTCACCAGGTTGCGGAAGGAGGAATCGTTCTCCGGCAGCATGCAGGTGACGGCATAGACCTCATAGGGATCCTCGGGCA
>JBIPMZ010000106.1:0-7457 GCA_044376165.1 Cyanobium sp. | reverse complement strand
GCGCCCGGGCCCGCTTCCAGGCCAGCCGCGCCGGCTGACGCTTCCGCTTCGGCCCCTCCAGGGGCTTGAATCCTTCCATCCCGAGCCCCGTGCCAGCGCGCGGGGCTTTTTTGTTGCCCGCTCGGGCATGGGCAACAAAAAAGCCGCCGCGCCCTGCTCGAAGCGGGACGCGGCGGCCGGCCTGGTGGCGGATGGACGGATCCGGCGGTACGGCAGAGCGCTCAGGCGGTCCCGCAGAAGGTGACATCGGGGAAGCGCGCTTTGGCTTCCTCCAGCGACTTGCCGCGGCCCTCCTCCTGCCAGTAGTTGATCACCTCGGTGGCCTTGTTGAGGATTTCGACGCGCTCATTTTCCGTGATCCAGCTCTTGCCCTCCAGCTCGGTTTTCAGGGTTTCCCAGGCATCTTCCCGGGGCCAGAAGAAATAGGCGGTGAGGGGGCTCGGACCGCCGCCGACGATTTGATCCACCGCCAGGGCGACGTTGTCGGGCAGCCAGAGGATCTTCAGCAGGAAGCGGCCCTCATCGGCCTTCGGGGTGTAGCCCGAGGGGACGCCGTCTTCGTCGATCGTGGCGGTGGCCAGGGCGGCCGTGCCACCCCGCAGCACCGGTCGACCCTCGGTGACCTCACCGGCGGCCGGCACCACGCCGGCAGGGTCGGCTGCGGCGCCCGCGGCGCTTTCAGGGGCTTCCATGGCGGCGGTGCTCAAGGGGGCGAAACACAAACAACTAACGTACCAGCCGAGACCTCAGCCGCCCCTGCTCCCCCCCCCGCCCCAGCCCCCTGCGCCTCCCCAGGCGGTCGTCCTGTTCGATATCGACGGGGTGATCCGCGACGTAGGCGGCAGCTACCGCCGGGCGGTCGTCGAGACGGTGCACCACTACGGCGGCTGGCGGCCCGAGCCGGCCGCGATCGATGCCCTCAAGGGCGAAGGCCGCTGGAACAACGACTGGCTGGCCTCCCTGGAGCTGCTGCGCCGCGGTGGCGTCGCCCCCCTGCCCGCGCTCGACGCCCTGGTGGAGGTGTTCGGCCGCTTCTACTTCGGCGGTGACCCCAACGGCGACCCTGCGCTGTGGCGCGGCTTCATCGGCGACGAGCCGCTGCTGGTGGAGGCCGGCTTCTTCACGGCGCTGGGGGAGGCGGGTCTGGCCTGGGGGTTCGTCAGCGGCGCGGAACCCCAGTCGGCGCGCTACGTGCTGGAGCAGCGCCTGGGGCTGGCCTCCCCCCCCTGCATCGCCATGGGGGACGCCCCGGACAAGCCCGATCCCACCGGCCTGCTGCACCTCGCCCGAACCCTGCTGGCACCCCATGGCCTGGCCCTCGGGCCCACCGCGCCGCCGGTGGTGTACGTGGGGGACACGGTGGCCGATGTGCAGACGGTGCAGCAGGCCCGCGCCGCCGTCCCCCAGCAGCGCTTTCTCGCCCTGGCGGTCGCGCCGCCCCATCTGCATGCGCCCCCCTGCCGGCAGGAGCGAAACGCCTACGAGGCGCAGCTGCGGCGGGCGGGCGCCGACGGGATCCTGGGGCGCACCGCCGACCTCCGGCCGGGGGGCCCCGCCGACCTGCTCCAGGCGCTGGCCGGCGCCAGCGCGGCCCTCAGCGCTCCATCGCCGCCGGCGCCTTGAGGGCGGCGGCGGTGAGCACCTCCCGGCCGTGCTCGCTCACCACCACGTCGTCCTCGATGCGGATGCCGATCCCCTTCCAGCGCTCCTCGATCGCCGGCTGCCCCTCCGGCACCGCCAGCCGGTCGCTCACATACAGGCCGGGCTCCACCGTGAGCACCATGCCGCTCTCCAGCTCCACCGGGTGCTCCCCGAGGCGATAGGCGCCCACATCGTGCACATCCAGCCCGAGCCAGTGGCCGGTGCGGTGCATGTAGAGGTGGCGATAGGCGCCCTGCTCGATCAGGCCGTCCACCTCCCCGGCCAGCAGGCCCAGCTCCCGCAGCCCTTCCACCAGCACGCGCACCGCCGTGTCGTGCACCCGGTCGGCGGTGACGCCGGGGGCCACGGTGGCGACGGCCGCCTCCTGGGCCGCCAGCACCAGCTCGTAGAGCGCCCGCTGCTCGGCGCGGAAGCGGCCGTTGATCGGGAAGGTGCGGGTGATGTCGCCGTTGTAGTAATCGGGCAGGCTGCAGCCCGCATCGATCAGCAGCAGGTCGCCGTCCCGCAGGGGCGCGTCGTTGGCGGTGTAATGCAACACGCAGGCGTTGTCGCCGCCGGCGACGATCGAGCCGTAGGCCGGCCCCCGCGCCCCCTGCTCGAGGAAGTGCTGCTCGATCACCGCCTGCACCTGCCGCTCGCTCAGGCCCGGCCGGGCCACCTGGCGCGCCAGCTCGTGGGCCTCGGCGGAGATGCGGCAGGCCTCGCGCAGCCGCGCGATCTCCTCGGGGGCCTTGCGCAGCCGCAGCTCGTGCAACATCGGGCAGGGGGGCACCAGGCCGAGGGGGGCCTGGCCGCTGCGGGGGGCCCGATCGAGCTGGCGCCCCCAGGCCTCCAGCACCAGCGGCTCCAGCTGCGGATGGCGGCCCACCCGGAAGGCGATCGCCTCGGCCCCCTCCAGGTAGCCGCCCAGGCGCTGGGACAGCTCGCTGATCGGATGGGCAAGGTGGGCGCCAAAGCGCTCCACCGCCCCCTCCACCCCCCAGCGGAAGCCGTTCCACACCTCCGCGGCGGGGTCGCGGGGCTGGACGAACAGCACGAAGGGATTGTCCGGACGGTGGGGCAGGAACAGGGCCACCGCCCCGGGCTCATCAAAGCCGGTGAGGTACCAGAAGTCGCTGTTTTGGCGGAAGGCGTGCTCCACGTCGGCGTGGTGGGTGACCAGCGGTGCCGCCGGAATCACCGCCGCCACGCCCCCCAGGCGATGCAGGAAGCGGTCGCGCCGGTCGGCGAACACGGTGGCGTCGAGGCGGGCGTCGCGGGTGGCGCGGGTCGCTGTGGGGGTCATGGTGTGGCACAGCCTGCAGCGGGAGGATGGCACAGCCGATTAAATACAGGAGAACCCCGCAGGCAGGTCCCCCATCGGCCGCAGTGCCCCGCCGCCCCGCTTCAACGCCCGCGCCGCCCCCCCGGGGTCCCGGAGGTTCGGGCCTTGAACGATGTGCTCCTGCTGGTGTTGGCCGTCGCGCTGATGCTGGTCGGCTCCTTCCTGTGCTCGGGCGTCGAGGCGGCGCTGCTCACCGTCAGCCCGGTGAAGGTGCACGAGCTGGCGCGGCAGGAGCGGCCGCTCAAGGGGGCGCGGCGCCTGGAGCAGCTGCGCCAGAAGCTGGGGCGCACCCTGGCGGTGCTGGTGATCGCCAACAACGTCTTCAACATCTTCGGCAGCCTGATGGTGGGCGGCTATGCCGCCAGCGTCTTCGCCACCCATGGCCTGCAGGGTCCGGCCCTGCCCCTGTTCTCGGTGGGGCTCACGCTGCTGGTGATCCTGCTGGGGGAGATCCTGCCGAAGGCGATCGGCAGCCGCATGGCCCTGCCGGTGGCCCTCGCCAGCGCCCCGGCCCTCGGCGTGTTCACCCGCCTGATGCTGCCGGTGGTGCTCCTGCTGGAACGGATCCTGCCGGCGATCACGGCGGAGAACGAGATCAGCACCGATGAAAATGAAATTCGCCAGCTGGCGCGGCTCGGCTCCCAGAAGGGGCAGATCGAGGCGGACGAGGCGGCGATGATCGCCAAGGTGTTCCAGCTCAACGACCTCACCGCCCGAGACCTGATGGTGCCGCGCGTGGCCGCCCCCACCCTCTCCGGCCAGGCCCCGCTGGAGCAGCAGCGGGCCCTGTTGCTCCATCACCCCGAGCCCTGGTGGGTGGTGCTGGGGGAGGAGGTGGACGAGGTGCTGGGGGTGGCGAGCCGTGAAAGCCTCCTCACCGCCCTGCTGCGCGGGGAGGGGGCGTACCCGGTGGCGAGCCTGGCCACGGCGGTGGAGTTCGTGCCCGAGATGATCCGCGCCGACCGGCTGCTCACCAGCTTTCGCCGCAACGGCTCCGGCGTGCGCGTTGTGGTGGATGAATTCGGCGGCTTCGTGGGGGTGATCGGCCCCGAGGCGGTGCTCGCCGTGCTCGCGGGCTGGCGCCGTCGGCCCGCCGGCGGGGTGGAGAGCCCCCCATGAGCGGAGCCGCCGCCGTCGCCGCCCCCTCCACTCCGGAGCGCTGCCGCCAGCTGCTCGAGCGCTGGCGGCGCGAGCTGGCCCTCACCCCCCGGGAGCGGGACGTGCTGGGGCCGGAGCTGGCCGCGCTCGATCGCCAGCTGGAGCGGCTCGATCGGCGTCGGGCGCGGGTGGTGGTGTTCGGCCGGGTGGGGGTGGGGAAGTCGAGCCTGCTGAACGCCCTGCTCGGGGAGGAGCGCTTCGCCACCGACGTGGCCCATGGCTGCACCCGCCGCCAGCGGAGCTGCCCCTGGGAGGGCGGCGGCGCCCCCGGCCGCCTGGCGGGGGTGGATCTGGTGGACACCCCCGGCATCGACGAGATCGCGGCGACGGCGCGGGAGCGGCTGGCCCGGCGGGTGGCGATCGGCGCCGATGTGGTGGTGTTGGTGCTCGACGCCGACCTCAGCCGCGTGGAGCTGGACGCCCTTCACACCCTCCTGGCCGCCGGCAAACCGCTGCTGCTGGCCCTCAACCGCTGCGATCGCTGGCCGGAGGCGGAACTCCCCGACCTGGTGGCCAGCCTGCGCCGGCGGCTGCCCGCCGCCGCCCGCGGCCTCGCGCCGATCGCCGTGGCGGCGGCACCGCGGCGGGCCCGGCTGGTGGCGGGGGGCCGGGTGCGCAGCGAGGCCGCGCCCCCCCGGGTGGAGCCCCTGCGCCAGGCCCTGCTGGCCCTCCTGGCCAGCCACGGGGAGCTGCTGCTGGCCCTGAGCGCCCTGCAGGCCGCCGACCGCTTCAGCCAGGCCCTGCATCGCGACCGGCTGCGCCACGGCCGTCGCCAGGCCCAGGCCCTGATCGGTCGCTACGCGGCGCTGAAGGCTACCGGCGTGGCCACCAACCCCCTGCCGCTGCTGGATCTGGCGGGCGGCCTGGCCTGTGACAGCGCCCTGGTGCTGCAGCTCTGCCAGCTCTATGGCCTGCCGATGACCCGCTCGGGCGCCCGCCGCCTGATCCGCCGCCTCTCGGGGCACAACGCCCTGCTCGGCGGCGCCCAGCTGGGCTTGACGCTCCTGTGCGGCGGCCTGCGCCAGCTGCTGCTGCTGGCGGCGCCCCTCAGCGGTGGCCTCAGCCTGGCCCCCGCCGCGCCGGTGGCCCTCGCCCAGGCCGCCCTGGCGGTGGCCACCACCCGCCGCACCGGCCGCCTGGCGGCCGCCGAACTGCTGCGCGCCACCAGCGCCGCCGGCCGCCCCGGCGCCCTGCTGCGCCGCCTGGCCCAGCAAGATCCCGAAACGCGCCGCTGGCTGGCCGCCGGGCCGGGCGGTGCCGGCCCCGAGGCGGGAGGCCGCCCCCCTTGGGGGGGCCTGCTTCCCTGATGGGGCTGCTCCCTTGAAGGGGCCAAGTCCGCCATGCCCGACTCCCCCCCCACCGTCGCCCTGCTCGGCACCAGCGCCGATCCGCCCACCCACGGCCATCGCGCCCTGCTGGAAGGGCTGCTGGCCCTGTTCCCCCGGGTGGCCACCTGGGCCAGCGACAACCCCCTCAAGCGGCACGGCGCCCCCCTCAACGCCCGCACCGCCCTGCTGGAGGCGCTGGTGACGGCGATCGGCGATCCCCGGCTGGAGGTGGTGCCGGAGCTGAGCAGCCCCTGGACGGTGGAAACCCTGGCGCGGGCGCGGCAACGGTGGCCCGAGGCGGAGCCGGTGTTCGTGGTGGGAAGCGACCTTTTGCCCCAAATCCCCCGCTGGCGGGCGGCGGCGGCCTGGCTGCCGGGCTGCCGGCTGGCGGTGGCCCCGCGCCAGGGCTGGCCCGTGCTGGCCCACGACCTGCAGGAGCTGGAGCGGCGGGGGGCCCGGGTGGAGCTGCTGCCCCTGGAGATCCCCGCCAGCGCCAGCTCCGCCCTCCGCGCCCGGCTGAGCGGTGAAACCGCGGCCCCTCCGGCGAGCAGCGACCTGCCCGCCGAGCTCTGGCCGCTGCTGTTGCAGCACAATCTCTACGGTCCGCCGCCGCCTTGACCGCCCTGCCGATGCGACTCGCCCTGGCCCAGCTCGATCCCCTGGTGGGCGATCTCGACGGCAACGCCCGCCTGCTCCTCAAGGCCTGCCAGGCGGCGGCGGCGGCGGCGGCCGATCTGGTGCTCACGCCGGAGTTGTCGTTGTGGGGCTACCCGCCGCGCGACCTGCTGCTGCGCCCCGCGCGGCTCCAGCACCAGGCGATCGCCCTCGACGGCCTGGCCGCGGCGCTGCCCGAGCCTCTGGCCCTGCTGGTGGGCATCGCCGAGCCCGTGGCGGGCGCCGAGCAGCCCCACCTCCACAACGCGCTGGCCCTGGTGGAGCGGGGCGGCTGGCGGGTTGTCGCCCGCAAGCGGCTCCTGCCCAGCTACGACGTCTTCGACGAACGCCGCTACTTTCGCCCCGGCGACAGTGCGGCGGTGCTGGAGCTGGAGCGGGGCGGGCGCACCTGGCGGCTGGGGTTGACGATCTGCGAAGACCTCTGGGTGGAGGAGGACCTGCAGGGGCACCGCCTGGCGGGGGCCGATCCGATCGGCGAGCTGCTGTCCCAGCGCATCGATGTGCTGCTCAACCTTTCGGCCTCCCCCTTCGGCCAGGGGAAGCTGGCCCTGCGCCGCCGCCTGGCGGCCCGGGCCGCCGCCCGGCTCAGCGCTCCGGTGGTCTACGTCAACCAGGTGGGCGGCAACGACGAGCTGGTGTTCGACGGCGCCAGCTTCGCGGTGGACGCCAGCGGCAACCTCGCGCTGCAGCTGCCCTGCTCCGCGGAGGCGCTGGAGATCTGGGAGCTGCCCACCGCCGGGCCGTCGCCGCCGCCCGCCCCCGAACCCTCGGCGCCCGAGCAGCTGCTGCGCGCCCTGGTGCTGGGGGTGGGCGACTACGCCCGCAAGTGCGGCTTTCGCAGCGCCCTGCTCGGCCTGAGCGGCGGCATCGATTCCGCCCTCGTGGCGGTGATCGCCGCGGGCGCCTTGGGGGCCGAGCGGGTGGAGGCCCTGCTGCTGCCCTCCCCCTACAGCTCGGAGGGATCGTTGCGGGATGCCACCGCCCTGGCAGAGCGCCTGGGGATCGGCCACCGGGTGGTGCCGATCACCCCGCTGATGGGGGGCTTCGACGCGGCCCTGACGCCGGCGCTGGGGGAGGCCCCCGCGGGCTTGACGGCGGAAAACCTGCAGTCGCGCATCCGCGGCACCCTGCTGATGGCGGTGGCCAACGCCCAGGGTCGGCTGCTCCTCTCCACCGGCAACAAGTCGGAGCTGGCGGTGGGCTACTGCACCCTCTACGGCGACATGAACGGCGGGCTGGCGGTGATCGGCGATCTGTACAAGAGCACCGTGTTCGCCCTCTGCGAGTGGCTCGACAGCCCCGCCGCCGCC